>NZ_JAUQTX010000218.1:0-11238 GCF_059803775.1 Azospirillum sp. UFLA03-27
TCGTCGGCCGTGTTCTCCTCAACCGAAAAGAATCACGACCAACCGGCCGTGCACAGCCCTTTTTCCGCATCCTGCTAAGGCAGGACCGGAAACGACAAGGGCGCGGATCACTCCGCGCCCTTGTCGTTTATGCCATCCGGTTCGTCCGGTCACTGCAGGCTGCGCTGCATCTCTTCGAAATTGCGCGAGAAGCCGTTCAGCGGGAAGTCGATGTCGCGCTTGCCGGCGCGCAGGAAGTTCACGCGGACCAGCACCGTGGAACCGTTGCGGAACTGGTCGACCACGCGGCCCGACACGAAGTTCGGGAACATGCACATGTTGAGCGTGGCGATCTGCGTCTCGATCCGCGGCTGGCGGTCGACGCGGATGGCGCAGTTGTCGATCATACCCTGGCTGGTCGTCAGGAACAGGTGGTAGTCGTTGCCGGTCGGGATGACGCTCAGCGCCACGAAGCCGACCTCCTTGCCGTCGTCGAACAGCCGGTAGTTCATCAGCCGGCAGACCTTGGTGTCGGTCATCCGGTCGATCTCGCAGCGGCTGGTCCAGGCGCCTTCCGGGCCGTACTCGGCGGCGGATTTGGAGAAATCGACGGCGGAGGCCGGTGTGACGGCCAGCGCGGACAGCAGCGCCGCACCAAAAGCGAAGAGACCTGTCCAACGCATCCTGACGCTCCCCATCTGTCGTCCCGTTCGGCCGCTAGCGATCCCGCACGACGGCGGTTACCGCAAACGGATTATAGGCATACCCTAAGGACGAACAAGCCTTTACACCTTTGGTTGGCGTCTTAGTCCGCGATGATCGTTCCGCTCCGCATCCTTTTTGAATATTGAGAATGGTTATCGTTCACGCTTGACACCCCGGCCCCCGAATGGTCAAGTCGGTGCATGAGAACGCTTCGCAATTGCGGGCGTGAACCGACAAGAATTCGGGAGTCATTGAGGATGCACATCGGATCGCGCGGCGTGTTTGCCGCCACCTTCGCCGCCACGCTGCTGACCATGACGGGTCTCGCCAGCGCCGCCGAGGTGAACATCTACTCCGCGCGCCATTATGATGTGGACAAGGACCTTTATGACGCCTTCACCAAGAAGACCGGCATCAAGATCAACGTCATCGAGGGCAAGGAAGAGGAGCTGATCGAGCGGATGAAGACCGAAGGCGGCAACAGCCCCGCCGACGTGTTCATCACCGTCGACGCCGGCCGCCTGTGGCGCGCCCAGGAGGCCGGTCTGCTCCAGCCGACCCGCTCCAAGGTCATGGAGGAGGCCATCCCGGCCCACCTGCGCGAGCCGGAAGGCCATTGGTTCGGCATTTCCAAGCGCGCCCGCATCCTGGTCTACAACAAGGCCTCGGTGAAGCCGGACGAGATCAAGACTTACGAGGAGCTGGCCGATCCGAAGTGGAAGGACCGCGTCCTCGTCCGCTCCTCGACCAGCGTCTACAACCAGTCGCTCGTCGGCTCGCTGCTCGCCGCTCACGGCGAGAAGGCGACCGAGGAGTGGGCCAAGGGCGTCGTCGCCAACATGGCGCGCAAGCCGCAGGGCGGCGACACCGACCAGATCAAGGGCGTGGCCGCCAACGAAGGCGACGTGGCCGTGACCAACACCTACTACTTCGCCCGCATCGCCTCCTCCGCCAAGCCGGAGGACAAGGCCATCGCGGAGAAGCTGGGCGTGATCTTCCCCAACCAGGGCGACCGCGGCACCCACGTGAACGTCTCCGGCGCCGGCGTCATGAAGAACGCGCCGAACAAGGAGCAGGCCGTCCAGTTCCTGGAGTATCTGGTCAGCCCCGAGGCCCAGAAGATGTTCACGGAAAAGAACTACGAGTACCCGATCGTCGCCGGGGCCGAGACTGCGCCGGTGCTGGTGACCTGGGGCAAGTTCAAGGAAGACCCGCTGAACGCCGCCGTCTACGGCAAGAACAACGCCGAGGCTCTGAAGATCATGGATCGCGCCGGCTGGAAGTAAGCCACCGTCCGGCGTAGCGAAGGGGCGCGTCCCAGCGGTGGAGACGCGCCCTTTTCGTTTGTGCGGTTTAGAATTTTCCCTCTTCGTAGTCGCGGTAGGCTTGAATCACCTCCTCGCGGCTGTTCATGACGAAGGGACCGCCCCAGGCCACCGGCTCACCGAGCGGGCGGCCGGAAAGCAGCAGGAAGCGCGCGCCGGACGGGCCGGCGGTGATTTCCGCCCGGTCACCCTCGCCCAGCACCAGCACCCGCGGCCCGCCCAGCCGGACGGAGCTGCCAGGCGCCACCACCGATCCTTCGAAGACCACCAGCGCCGCCGCGTGACCGGCGGGCACCGGCTCGGAGAAGGTGGCACCCGCCGGCAGACTGACGTCGAAGTAGCGGGCCTCCGTCGGGCCGCTGCGCACCGGGCCGGCGGTGCCGTTGCCGGTGGTGCCGGCGATCACCGTCACCGTCGTCCCGTCTTCACGCGTCTCGACCGGGATGCGGTCGGCGGCGAACTCCTGGTAGGCGGGGTCCGACATCTTCAGCCGCGCCGGCAGGTTGATCCACAGCTGGAAGCCCTTCATCAACCCTTCGGTCTGCTCCGGCATCTCGGAATGGATCACGCCGCGCCCCGCGGTCATCCACTGCACGCCGCCGGTCTCGATCACGCCCTCATGGCCGTGGTTGTCCCAGTGGCGCATGCGGCCGGCCAGCATGTAGGTGACCGTCTCGAAACCGCGGTGCGGGTGGTCGGGGAAGCCGGCCAGATAGTCCTGCGGCGTGTCGGACCCGAAGTAATCCAGCATCAGGAAGGGGTCGAGCATGCGCAGGCGCGGCGTGCCGACCATGCGGGTCATGCGCACGCCGGCCCCGTCGGACGCTTCCATGCCTTCGACGGCGGTCAGGACGGGGCGGACGGTTTCGGCGCTCATCGGACGCTCTCCTCAGGCAAAATCGCTGAGAGAGAGGTATTCTTTCCAGAGCGCCGGATAAAGCCCCAGCGCCGCTCAACACTGTTGCGGCAGGGGCAACAGCCTCACTCGTCCGTCTGGCCGGGACGGGAGCGGCTGATGGACAGGCTGAGCAGGATCACCGGCACGATGCCGACCGCGACGATGGCCAGCGCCCCGGTGGCGGCCTCGGTCAGCCGCTCGTCGGAGGCCAGCGTGTAGACGCGCACGGCCAGCGTGTCGAAGTTGAAGGGCCGGACGATCATCGTCGCTGGAAGTTCCTTCATCACGTCGACGAAGACCAGCAGGCCGGCGGTCAGCAGGCTGCCCCACATGATCGGCGCGTGCACCCGGATCAGCGTCCGCCCCGCCGTGTGGCCGAGCACGCGCGAGGCGAAGTCCATCGTCGGGCGGATCTTGCCCAGGCTGGCCTCGATCGTGTTGAAGGACACCGCCAGGAAGCGCACCAGATAGGCGAAGAGGACCGCCGCGATGGTGCCGCTCAGCAGCAGACCGGTGGACACGCCGAAGGTCTGGCGCATGAAGGCGTCGACGGCGTTGTCGAGATGGGCGAAGGGAATCAGCACGCCGACCGCGATCACCGAACCGGGGATGGCGTAGCCCATGGCGGCGACGCGCACCGCGCCCTTCAGCAGCGGCGTCGGGCGCAGCCGCTGCCCGTAGGCCAGGACCAGCGCCAGCGACACCGCCAGCACCGCGGCCAGCGCCGCCAGCGTGAAGCTGTTGCGGGCCAGCGTCAGGAACACCGGCCCGAAGGCCTGATCCCCGGCGGTCACCGCCATGCGCACCAGCAGACCGGCGGGCAGCAGGAAGCCGAGCAGCAGCGGCAGCCCGCAGGCCGTCATGGCGGCGGCGGCGCGCCAGCCCTTCAGCGCGTGCTTGGGCAGGCGGCGGTAGCGGGTGGTGGTGTGGTGATAGCGGGCCTGCCGGCGCGACCAGCGCTCCATCAGCACCAGCACCAGAACGAACATCATCAGCACGGCGGCCAGCTGCGCCGCCGCCACCGGCTGCCCCATGGCGAACCACGTCCGGTAGATGCCGGTGACGAAGGTGTTCACCGCGAAATACTGCACGGTCCCGAAATCGGCCAGAACCTCCATCAGCACCAGCGCGAGGCCGGCGACGATGCTGGGGCGGGCCAGCGGCAGCGCCACCGTGAAGAAGCTGCGCCACGGCCCGCGGCCGAGCGTGCGGCTGACCTCCAGCACGCAGACGGACTGTTCCAGGAAGGCGGCGCGCGACAGCAGATAGACGTACGGGTAGAGCACCAGCGTCATCATGAGCGCGGCGCCTTCGAGCGTACGGATGTCGGGAAACCAATAATCCCGGCGCGACCAGTGGAACACCTCGCGCAGCGCGGTCTGCACCGGGCCGACGAACTGGAGCAGATCTGTGTAGACGTACGCCATGACGTAGGCCGGCACCGCCATCGGCAGCAACAGCGCCCACTCCAGCGTACGGCTGCCGGGGAACCGGCACATGGTGACCAGCCAGGCGGTGCCCACCCCGATCACCAGCGTGCCCAGCCCCACCCCGAAGACGAGGCGCACGGTGTTCAGCAGATACTCCGCCAGCACCGTGTCGACCAGATGCTGCCACACCCCGTCCGTCGGCACGAAGACGCGGCTGATCACCGCCAGCACCGGCAGGGTGACCAGCGCCGCGATCAGCAGCGTCGCCAGCGTCCAGCCGCTGAGTCCGATGCGCTGCCACAGCGAGGAGTAGGAGGCGGCGGCCTGAACCGGGCCGCCAGGCGTCGGGCCGGGGGTTTGAAAGGTGTCCGTCGTCAAGGCCGGTTACGCCCATAGGGATGTGTCGAACGGGAGCCCTATGGTCTCACACTGTGCGAATAACTCGCAATGACAACATGCCGCATCCCTTTCCCCTGACGGTATGACAGGGATGCGGCCGCCGTTTGTGGTTACTTGGTGCCGAACATGCGGTCGCCCGCGTCGCCCAGGCCGGGGACGATGTAGGCGTTCTCGTCCAGATGGCTGTCGAGCGAGGCGGTGAAGACCTTCACCCGCGGGTGGGCGGCGGCGAAGACGCGCATGCCCTCGGGCGCCGCGACCAGCGCCATGAAGCGGATGTTCTCGTCGTCCACGCCGTGGCGGTTGAGCACGTCGCAGGCGTGGACGGCGGAGTTGCCGGTCGCCAGCATCGGGTCCACGACGATGAACAGGCGGCCTTCCGCCTCGGGCAGCTTCACCAGATACTCGTGCGGCATCTTGGTGTCGTGGTCGCGGTAGAGGCCGATGTGCCCCTCGCGCGCCGACGGCACCAGCTCGTGCAGGCCCTGGGCCATGCCGAGGCCGGCGCGCAGCACCGGCACGATGGCCAGCTTCTTGCCGGCGATGACCGGCGCGTCCATGGGCTGGAGCGGCGTGTCGATCCGCTCGGTCGTCAAAGGCAGGTCGCGGGTGATCTCATAGCCCATCAGCAGCGAAATCTCGCGCAGCAGGGTGCGGAAACCGCCGGTGGAGCGTTCCTTGGCCCGCATCAGCGTCAGCTTGTGCTGGATCAGCGGGTGGTCGAGGATGAACAGATTGGGAAATTCGGTGTGGGTGCGCATGGATCTCGTGCCGCGGCCTGTCTAGGCCCCGATCCTAACCCGACGGGCCCGCTTCGGCCAAGCCGCCCTTAAGCGATCCCGCCGGATGCACCGCTCGGGAGACGAAAATCAGCGGCGGTTGGGAAGCGCCGACCGCCCCGCCGCAACCTCCGGCTGGTCGACCCCGTAGCGGACCACCCGGTTGCGGCCGCTGTTCTTCGCCTGATAGAGGGCGCGGTCGGCGCAGACCACCATCTCTTCCACCGGCAGATCCTCCCCGGCCTCGACCAGCCCGAAGGAGGCGGTGACCGCGATCCGCCGCCCGTCCGGCAGCGTCACCGGGGTCCGCGCCAGCTCGCCGCGCAGCCGCTCGATGACCCGAAACCCCTCGGCGAGGCCGGTTTCCTTCAGGCAGATCAGGAACTCCTCGCCGCCCATGCGGAAGGCCTCGTCGAAGCTGCGGATGCCCCGGCTGATGGCGGCGGCGGTGGCGGCCAGGACGCGGTCGCCGATGTCGTGGCCGTAGGTGTCGTTGATGCCCTTGAAGCGGTCGATGTCGCAGATGGCGACGCAGAAGGCCGGGCCGTTCCGGCGGAAGCGGTTGTGCTCGCGCTCCAGCGCCTCCTGCATGCCGCGGCGGGTGCGCAGGCCGGTCAAGGGGTCCAGCCCGCTCGCCGCCGCCCCGAAGGCGCGCTCGACCCGGCGCAGATGTAGGACGAACTCCTCGAAGCGGGCGATCACCCCTTCGTAGTCGGCCTCGCTGGGGCTCTCGCCGCCGGCCGCCTTCAGCAGAAGCAGCTTGGCCTTGCGGTGCATCTGCTCATGCAGGGTGACCAGCTTCTCCACGGCGGGCTGGTGGGCCAGATCGTCGGCATTGACCGCCACGCACCACGCCGCGAAGGAGGCCGGCGCCGACACCCGCTCGCCCCCCTTCCCGCCGCGGAAGAAGACCGCGCGGTGCCATTGCCCGATCCATCGCAAATGCTCGTCGAGGACGAGGCCGAGGCTGTCGGATGGCGAGCGTGTGTCGGACGAGTTGGTCATCGGGCTTGCACGCCTTCCCTTCGGACACATCCACCGGTCGCGGCCAGCGGATGCCAACAGTATCGCACGAAGTCATAACCCGGGTCCGCAACCCGGTCGTGCGATTAAGTTGTGCTCATCCGCCAAAAGGGAAAGCCCCGCGGCAACATCGAATTTTATTCAAATGTCTCGCCGCGACGACACGTCACAGCCCGGCCACGCTGTCCAGGAAGCGGCGGATCAGCTCCGGGTCCTTGTGGCCGGGACGATCCTCCACGCCCGACGACACATCGAGCGCCGTGGCACCGGTGGTTCGCACGGCCTCCGCCGCGTTCTCCGGCTTCAGCCCGCCGGACAGCATCCAGGGCTTTGGCCAGCTCCGCCCGGCGAGCAGCGTCCAGTCGAAGGCGATGCCGTTGCCGCCCGGCAGGGCCGACACCTTGGCCGGCGGCTTGGCGTCGAACAGCAGACGGTCGGCCACCTCGGCGGCCTCCAGCGCGGCGGCCAGATCCTCCGGCCCGCCGACCTTGATCGCTTTCATCACCGGGATGTTGAAGGCCGCCTTCACCTCGGCGATGCGGCGCGGCGTCTCCTTGCCGTGGAGCTGGATCAGGTCGAAGGGAACCTGGCTGACCACATGCTCCAGGAAGTCGTTCTCCGGATCGACGAACAGCCCGACCGTGCGCACGCCGGTGGGGACCAGCCGCGCCAGCTCCGCCGCCATGGAGGGTGCGATGGAGCGCGGGCTCGGCGGGTAGAAGACGAAGCCGACGTAGCGCGCCCCGCCGGCCACGGCGGCGTGCAGCGACAGGGGCTCGGTGAGGCCGCAGATCTTCACGCTGACGGGCATTAGAAAACGTCCTTACAGTTCCGAAACGATGCGGCGGGCGGCGGCTTCCGGATCGGCGTCGCCGGTGATCGGGCGCCCGATGACCAAATGGTCCGCCCCGGCGGCCAGCGCCTCGGCGGGAGTCATGACGCGCTTCTGGTCGTTGGCGGCGGCCCAGGCGGGGCGGATGCCCGGCACCATCAGGATGAAGTCCGGCCCGCAGGCCTCGCGGATCAGCGCCACCTCGGCGGGTGAGCAGACAACGCCGTCCACCCCCGAGTCCTTGGCGAGCAGCGCCAGCCGCTTCACCTGATCGGCCACCGGGACGCTCTGCCCGACGGCCTGGAGGTCGGCGGCGTCCATGCTGGTCAGCACGGTGACGGCGAGGATCTTCGGACGGTCCGCACCCGCGCTGGCCGCGGCTTCCGCCGCCGCGCGCATCATCGCCGGGCCGCCGGAGGTGTGGATGGTCAGGAAGGCGGGCTTCAGCGGCAGCGCCGCCCGAATGCCGCCCGCCACCGTGTTGGGGATGTCGTGCAGCTTGAGATCGAGGAACAGCGGCGGGCCATCCTCGCCGATCACCGCGCGGATGCCCGCCGGGCCATGGGCGATGAAGAACTCCAGCCCCAGCTTGATCCCGCCGACCACCCCAGCGATCCGCCGGCCGAGGTCACGGGCGGTGTCGAGGTCGGTCGTGTCGACGGCGCAGAAGATGCGCGAGGCGGGCGCGATGCTGGGCGTGCTCATGGAAAAACGGCTCTCCGGACCCTGGAAGGTGGTGATGGCGCGCAGCCTAACAAGGGCCGGCGGCAATCACCAGACTTCCGGGGCCGGAGAGCGGAGCGGGACCGCTATTCGCGGTTCACGTCGACGCGCCCGGTCGGCGGAGTCGCAGGGGTGCCCATCGGAGTCGCGATCGGCGTGGCCGCCGGAGCGCCCGCCGCCGGGTTGGCGCCCTGCGTGTTGACGTCGCGCAGCGAGGCGGCGGCGGCGCGGCGGCGCTCCTCGGCGGCCTGATCGCTGTCGTAATCGGCGGTGGCGGCGTCATAGCCGCTCCAGCCGGCCTCACGGTAGCCCTGCGCCCGGCCGGGGATGTCCACCGAGCCGTGGCGCTGCATGACAGCCAGCGCGGAGTCGCACATCGCCTCCTCGACCCGGCCGACCAGCAGCACGCCGCCGCGGCGCACGCCCTCCGCGAAGACCTCCGCATCCTCCCGCGTCACGCCGACGCCGGTCAGCATGGAGACGCGGCGGTCGCGGGCGTCGAAATTCGGGTCCTCCCCGAAGTCGGCGGCGTGGCGCCAGCTTTCCAGCCGGTTCTCGGTGGCCAGACTGGCCGAGGAGCCCAGCTTCGCGCTGTCGGCGCCCATCATGGTGAAGTCCTGCCGCAGATTGGCGGCTTCGAGTTCGCTCAGCGCTCGTTCGGCGCCGGACAGATCGTCATACAGCGCGACAATGGTCTTCTTGTTCATGAACCCGCTCCTGTGCTGGTCCGATCCGGACGCGGTCCGGACTCAGAGGAAGAAATAGAGGAGGGCGAGGACCACCAGCACGACCAGCGCGATGACCCACCAGTTCATGGAGCCGGCCGCACCGCCCGTCGCCGTCCGGTTGCCGTCCGTGTCATAGACACCCACTTTGCGAGGTTCGTCGGCCATGGATGCTTCACTCCCTGTCGGTAAGGCTTCAGCCAACACAGGCTGATTGCCCTCTCAACAGGGGTGGAGCCGCACCGTTCCGCCGATGCCGGGAGGGCGCTCAGCGCCCGGCGGCCCAGTCCGGCAGTTCGGACGCCCGCGCCGGATCGGCTATGGCGCCCGCCAGCGCCTCGCCCAGCGCCGGGGCGAACTTGAAGCCGTGGCCGGAGCAGGCGCTCATCAGCCAGCAGCGGGCGGACAGCGGCTCGACCACGAAGCGCTCGTCGTCGGTCACCGTGTAGAAGCAGGTCGCCGCGTTGGCGAGGCTGTAGCGGTGGCCGTCCGCCAGCACCCGGCGGGCGCGGTCCAGCACGTCGCGTGCCTCGTCCGGATCAGGGTCGCGCTCGGTGTCCGGGTCGCCGACGCGTGAGAAGCGGTGGTCGCCCGCCTTTATCGTCGTGCCGGCCACCGGGGGCACGACGTAGACCCCGCTCTCGCCATCCGCGTCGATCAGCATCGGCGCCGTCGCCCAGACGCCGCGCAGCCCCTCCGGCGGCATCAGATAGGCCACGACCTGCCGCGACGGGGTCAGGCGCGCCGCCGTTTCCGGCAGCAGCTTCGTCACCCAGGCCCCGGCGGCGACCACCAGCGCGTCGGCGCCGATGGTCCGGCGGTCGGCGAGCGTCACGGTGGCGCGCTCCGCATCGATCGCCGTCACGGGGGCACGCGCGTGGACCGTCACCCCCAGCGCGTTCAGATGGTGGCTGAGCAGTTCCACAATGCGCCCGGCGAGCAGCACGCCACCCGACTCCAGATACAGCCCCTCCGCCACGGCGTTGGCGTCGACGAGCGGGAACTCCGCGGCGATCTGCGCCGGGGTCAGGCGGCGGACGGGATGGCCCAGCGACTCCAGCACTTCGACGCTGTCGGCCAGCCAGCGCCGCCCGTCCTCCGCCGAGGCGGTGCAGAGCGTGCCGCTGGGGACGAGCAGACGTTCGCCCAGATCGGTCCACAGCCGCTCCCACGCCTGGAAGGCGGTGTCGGCCATGCGGGCGTAGCCGGCGCTGGCGCCGTAGGCGTGGCGGAACAGCCGGTGCTGGTCGACGGAGCTGCCGAAGGGGTTGGGCACCTGCCCCTGGTCGAAGACCGCGACCTCGTGCCCGGCGCGGGCCAGCGCCCAGGCCGTGCACAGCCCCATGATGCCGGCGCCGACGACGGTGATGCGGAGAGTCATGATGGAAAAACGCCTCAGCGGATCGTGTCGTTGTGGATCACCATCTCCACCGCCAGCTGGGCGGCGCAGAGGTCTTCCAGCGCGGTGCCGACCGACTTGAACAACGTGATCTGGTCGTAGAAGCGGCGCCCGGCGCGCTGGCCGCGGGTGAGATCGTACAGGTCGCCGGCGATGTCCGCATCGGTCAGGATGCCGGCCTTCATCGGCTGCACGATGTCCCCCGCCTCCGTGCAGGCCCCCTCGCGGGTGTCCACGAAGACGCGGGAGCGGCGGATGCAGTCGTCGTCCGCCTCGCGCATCTCCGGAGTGAAGCCGCCGACGAGGTCGAGATGGGCGCCCGGCTGAAGCCAGTCGCCACGGATCAGCGGTTCCTTCGCCAACGTGGCGCAGGAGATCACCTGGGCGCCGCGCACCGCCCCTTCCAGGTCGGCCGTGGCCTCGATGCGGAATTTCGGGCGGTGGAAGCGGCTGGCCACCTTCTTCGCCTTCTCAAGGCTGCGGCCCCAGACCAGCACATGCTTGATCGGCAGGACGGTGGCGAAGGCCTCGATCAGTTCGGGCGCCAGCGCCCCGGTGCCGACCATCAGCAACCGTTCCGAGTCGGGCCGCGCGAGGTAGGAGGCGGCGAGCGCGGAGGCCGCCGCGGTGCGCCGCTTGGTCAGGGCGGTGCCGTCCAGAACCGCCTGGGGCATCCCCGTCTTGCCGTCCATCAGCAGGTAAAGGCCCTGCACCGCCGGCAGGTTCTTCGCCCCGTTGTCGGGGAAGACGGTGACCACCTTGACGCCGATGGACTGGTTGACCTGCCACGCCGGCATCAGCAGCAGCGTGCCGTCGCTCTGGCCATAGGTCTCGATCGTGTGGTGGTGCCGCATCGGCACCTCGACCCCGGCACGGAAGGTCTGCCGCATGCGCTCGATCAGCATGCGGAAGTGCAGGACGGATTTCAGCTCGGCTCCGGTGACGGTGCGCATCGGCGGCTCCCTCCACAGGTCCGGCACTGTCTCTTATACACATCTGACGCTGCCGACGATTATACGCG
>NZ_JAUQTX010000219.1:0-11203 GCF_059803775.1 Azospirillum sp. UFLA03-27
ATCGCCATGCAGTACGGCATGGACCCGGTGCAGTTCGGCATCGTCATGCTGATCAACTGCGCGCTCGGCCTCAACACCCCGCCGGTCGGCACCACCCAGTTCATCGGCTGCGCCATCGGCGAGGTCTCCGTCGGGCAGGTCATGCGCTCCATCACACCCTTCTACGGCGCCCTCTTCGTCACCCTCCTCCTCGTCACCTACGTTCCCACCTTCTCACTCTGGCTCCCTCACCTCCTCATGCGCTGACCGGGCGCCCCCAACCGCACAGCAAGGATACCGCGGGGCGCCCCGATCACCGGGCGCCCCGCTGCAATGGAGACGAATCATGATGACCGCCGAACTCTGGCCGCAACTCGTCGCATTCGGGCAGGTGGTCGCCATCGACCTTGTTCTGGCCGGCGACAACGCCATCGTCGTCGGCATGGCCGCCGCCGCCGTCCCCGCGGAACAGCGGCGCCGGGTCATCCTGTGGGGCATCAGCGCGGCCATCGTGCTGCGCATCATCTTCGCGCTGATGACCACACAGCTTCTCGCCATCATCGGGCTGACTCTGGCCGGCGGCGTGCTTCTGCTCTGGGTCTGCTGGAAGATGTTCCGCGAACTGCGCTCCCAGGGCGCCGACGAGGTCACGCCGGAAGAGGCGCTGAACGCCCCCGACGTCCTGCCCGGAACCGCCTCCATCAACAACAACACGGCCGTCGCCGCCGTGGGGGCGGCGACCGTGGGCGCCGCCGTCTGGCAGATCGTGGTGGCCGATGTGTCGATGTCGCTTGACAATGTGCTGGCTGTGGCCGGTGCTGCCAAGGAGCATCCGACCGTGCTTGTGCTCGGCCTGCTGCTCTCGGTGGCGTTGATGGGCGCCGCCGCGAACGTAATTGCACGTGTTCTGCACAAACATCGCTGGATTGGTTGGATTGGTCTTGCGATCATCACTTATGTTGCGCTCGACATGGTCTGGCGGGGCTCGAACGAGGTTCTGGCCCACACGGCCTGGCTCGGCTGACGGGAAGAAAGGGATAAGGCCTGCCGCGGACGGCGTGCGGCGGGGCCAACGAGAAGCAAGACCGCCGTTGGGGAAGAGATGACATGTCCAAACCGTTAGAAATTGCCCAGGATAAGGCGGTGCGCCCAAGCCGGCTGGGGGGCGTTCAGGGGCGCCTGTTCACCGGCGTCGGCGCCGTGATGTGCTGCACGCTCGTCGCCATCGGGGTGGCGCTGACCGGATACGCCGGCTTCGGCCGGACGCTGCAGGTCATCACCGCGGAGGCCGTGCCGTCCGCGCTCGGCGCCCTGCGGGCGGCCCAGCACGCGGGCCGCATCGACGCGCTGGCTCCGGCCTTCCGCTCCGTCACCAGCAAGGAGGAGAAGGCGGATCTCGCGGCGCGCATCGCCATGGAGCGGCACGACTTCGAACGCGAACTGCGCGATCTGGCCGACCTGGAGCAGAACAGCGCCAACGCCGCGTCCCACGCCGGCAATCCGTCCGAAACAGCCGCCGCCAGCAGCGCCGCCCAGGCCCTGCTCGCCAACGTCACGCTCCTCGATCAGGCGGCGGACAAGCGGATCGGGCTGAGCGACCGCCGCTCCGAACTGCTGGAGCAGGTGGTCACCGCCACGCGGCGCTTGTCGCAGCTCGTGGCGCCCTGGAAATCGATCCACGGCAGCGGCGTGGACATGCAGCGCGCCGCCTTCCGGGATGACACCCGCCCGGCGGAGGAGCGGCTGAAGGCCGGCGAGGAGTATCTCCAGACCGAGGAGCAGCTCGCCATCGTCCGCGGCATCGACGACGGAGCCACCACCGTCCGCGGCCTGCTGACCGAAGCCGCCGCCAGCTCCGACGAAAACCGGCTGTCGATCATCGAGGCGCAGACGCGCATCCTCGTCACCACGATGACCGCCAACTCCGGACAGTTGCCCGAAGCCTCGCGCGAGGCGATGGCCGAACCGCTGAAGGCGATCGAAACCCTCTCGATTGAGCCGAACGGGCTGATTCCCACCCGGCTGGCCGAGCTGGAGATCCTGAAGGCGCAGCGGGACCTGCTGACCAACAACCTGAGCCTGTCCGAAACGCTGTCCATGGCCGTCGTGAACCTCGTGCACACGCAGGAGGGCGCCATCACCACCGCCGCCGAGGACAGCGAGAAGGCCTTGTCCAACGGCACGATCCTTCAGATCGGGGTCGGTGTGGTCAGCCTGCTGCTGTCGGCGCTGGTCGTTCTGGTCTTCGTGCGCCGCATGGTGGTGCGCCGCCTGCTCACCCTCCAGGGCGGGATGGAGCGCATCGCCGCCGGCGACCTCGACGTGACGGTTCCGTCCGGCGGCCGCGACGAGATCTCCGCCATGGCCCGCACGGTGGAGGTCTTCCGCGAGAACGCCCTCGCCAAGCGCCGGCTGGAGGCCGAGCAGATCGAATCCGCCCGCCGCGCCGAGGAGGACCGCAAGCGCTCGCTGGAGGAGATCGCCAGCAGCTTCGAGGGGGCCGTCGGCAGCGTGGTCAGCCGCTTCGTGGCGGAATCCACCGAAATGGAGGAAAGCGCCCGCAGCATGTCGGCCACGGCGGAGGAGACCAACCGTCTCGCCACCAGCGTCGCCGCCGCGACCGAGCAGACCTCAGCCAACGTGGAGACGGTCGCCGCCGCGTCGGAGCAGCTCACCAGCTCCATCGAGGAGATCACCCGCCAGATCACCGAATCCACCAACATCGTCCGCGAGGCGATGACCCTGGCCGAGCGCGCCAACGGGCAGATCGGCGGCCTTGCGGACTCCGTGCAGAGCATCGGGCGTGTCGTCGATCTCATCAACGACATCGCCAGCCAGACCAACCTGCTGGCGCTCAACGCCACCATCGAGGCGGCGCGCGCCGGCGAGGCCGGCAAGGGCTTCGCCGTCGTCGCCAACGAGGTGAAGGCGCTGGCCGCCCAGACCGCCCGCGCCACCGGCGAGATCGCCGCCCAGGCCGCCGGCATCCAGAGTGCCACCGGCGAGGCCGTGCAGGAGATCCAGGCGGTCGTCCAGGTCGTCACCCGCGTCGGCACCATCGGCGCCACCGTCGCCGCGGCGGTGGAGCAGCAGAGCGCGGCCACCAAGGAGATCGCCCGCAACGTCCATCAGGCGGCGCTGGGCACCACCGAGGTGACGCAGACCATCGCCGGCGTCAACGCCGCCGCCGACCGCAGCGGCACCGCCGCCCGCACCCTCCTCGACAAGGCCCACGACCTCGCCGACGGCGCCAACGCGCTCAACCGCGAGCTGTCCGGCTTCCTCCAGCGCGTCCGCGCGAGCTGACGGAAACGCCCTTTCCCGCGGCGGTGCGCGGGGAAGGGCGTCCTTCCTTTATTCCGAAATCACGATCTGGCGTTCGCGCCCGCCCTTGCCGACGATCTTCAGCACGCGGCGGCCGCGCTCGTCGCGGCTGGATTCGTCCAGCACGACCCGCCCCAGCGCGGCGAGCAGATGCAGAAGCTCACTGTTCGAGGCCACGCCGAAGCCTTTGCGAAGCTCCGCCAGCAGGACCTCGGTCTCATCGCGCGTCGTCACGGGCCCTGCCCTCCGGCTTTTGATTGCGGGGCCCAGCCTGCCGCAGGACGGGCCCCGCTGTCGAGTGCCCTGAGACGAGGGGTTTGAAAGCGGAAGAGGACGGCTTGCCAGCGCGCCCTTCGGCCACTACGGTCACTGCCCATATCGTCACCCCCGCGCCCGACGGCGCCGGCGGACCAGTCAGGAGAGGCAGCATGGCAAAGACAGGCAACGGGCGGAACGGCGCGGACAAGCCGGCCACCGGAACCTTCACGGGCACGCCGGCGGACCGCCTGGTCCGCTATTGGCGCAACAGCGACCGCCGCTTCGACGAACTGCTCGACGAGACGCTGGACGCCGGCCGCCAAGCGGTGCTTGAGGCCGCGCTGGACAAGCTGCGCGAGGAGGAGCAGCCGGAGTTTCTGGACGAGGTGGAGACCATCGCCGAATCCGTCCGGCGCACCGACTCCCAGGGCGACGACATGATCGCCACCCTCTTCTGGCTGGCGGTGGAGGTGTCCGGCGACCTGTCGCAACCGCCCGCCGCCGCCGCCATCGAAGAGGCGCTGGATTCCACCGGCCTGCTGGAGACCGCCGCCGACACGCGCCTGCTGCCGGTCTGGCTGGAGCCGGAAGCGCTGGTCTATCTGGAGGCCGCCGACCGCCGCACCCTGCTGCGGCGCATGCTGGACTCGACCGACGCGGCGCTGCGCTTCGTTCGCGAGGGCGACCTGCTGGCCGACCCGGCGGACGCCGGCACCCGGCTGGTCGGCGTCGTCGGGCTGATCGAGGAGGAGGCGGACGCCGTCGAGGCCGCCGGCGAGGATGCGGTTCCCGATTTCCTCGGGCTGGCCCGCATCGGCGAGGACGGCGAGCCCGAACTCGACCCCGCGGAGGAGACCCGCATCCGCGAGGCGCTGACCCGCTTCACGGCAGCCATCCAGGGCGCCGACCCGCGCGTCCAGCGCTGCGAGCCGGCCGGCGGGCTGAACGACCTGCTGGACCTGATCGCCGAGGCCGATTGGACGGACAATGGCGAACTGGCGGAACTCGCCTCCTTCATCGACGTGGCGAGCGACGAGACGGCGGACGCGGTGGTGGACGCGGTGGTGACCAGCACCGCGCATGGCCTGTTCGTCCGCGCCTTCAACGCCGATGGACGGCTGCTGGACGAACGTGCCTTTACCCTGCAGGGCGACGAGGCCGCCCAGGCCGTCGCCCTGCTCCAGCAGCGCTGCCGGAGCGTGACCAAGGAGTAGAAAGAGGCGGTTTCCGGGCGTCTTGTGGCGGGACGCCCCTTCGCCACCCTGTTGTTCGGCGCGGAAATCGGGTACACCCCTATTGGCAACCCGGTTTCCCGTCCCCACCCCAGTCTTGGAGCTTCTTCGATGCGCGACCAGTCACTCTCCATCGCCGAGGCGGCGGCCTGGCTGAAGTGCTCGGAAGCCGAGGTGGAGGAACTTGTGCAGGCGGGCCGGCTGCGCGCCGACCGGATGGAGCCGGCGATCGACCGGATCTCGCTCAACACCGTGATCGTCCTGGCGGAGAGCCTGCCGGTCGAACGCCGCATCTTCGAGGTGCGCGAAGCCGCCGGGCGGATGGACTCCTCCGAATCCCGCGGCCACTACCCGTCCCGCCCCTCCGGCGGCATGGACCAGCGCCCGCCGGTGGTCGTCGAGCGCCGTCCCTCGCGGTCCTTCACTCCCCGCTGACGGCAGCAGCCAAGGTTCTGCTCTGAAGCAGGCGCCGCCGGGCGGATACCCCGACGGCGCCCGAGTCCTGTCGGCTCAGACCAGTTCGACGCGCAGCGCGGTCGGGCCGCCGTCGCCCGGCACGGCGACGAAACGCACGTCCTCGCCGTCGGCCACCACTTCCAGCCCGGACTGGCGCAGGATCGCGCGGTCGAAATAGACGCCGATGCCCGTCTCGTCGTCCCACGGGTCGATCAGGCCGGACTGGCTGTCCAGATTGTACCAGCGCACGGTCCCATAAATCATTTCACCCGTTGGCACCGGCATCAGGGCCGGCGCCGACCGCTCGCGCCGCGGCTTGGGCTCACGGATGGCCGCCGGGGCGGCGGGGCGCACGGCCTGGGGGTCGCCGCCCTCCGGCTGGCGCTGGCGGCGCTGCTTCGGCGCGCGGGCCGGCTTGGCCTCCGCCGGGTCGGCGGGGGTGATGGAATGGATGGCCACGACCTGCGGCCCCTTCGGGGTCTCGGCGATGTCGCAGACGAGGCCCGTGCCCTCGGTCAGCGACACCTCGCCCAGCGAGGCGAGAACCCGGGAATGCAGAAACGCCTCACCGCTTCCGTCGGCGAAGCGGACGAAGCCGAAGCCCTTGTCGGCCTTGTACCATTTGACGACCGCCGTAACCTGCTGCTTTTGCTCTTCGCTCACTCTGGACACTCGATGCATGGAGGACAACCGGTCCAACAGTGACCGGATTTGTCGATCCGCGCAATGCGGCATCCGTTCGCCGCCCCCGCAATCGCACTTCGGTTTCACCATTTCCCACGGGAAAGAGGCGCCCCCGGCCGTCGACCCAACGGACCACCGCAGCAAAAGAGCGGAAAATTTTAAGTAAACGCACAAAAACGCTCTTTAAATCCGCTTTAAAATCCGCCCTGTACTCTCCCCTCCGAAGTCCATCGCGGAGAATCCCGTGGCTCGCTTCCGGCCCAACCGATTTAGGATGAGGATCTCCCGATGAGCCTGTTCAGCGCCATGCGGTCCGGTGTGAGCGGCATGTCCGCGCAAAGCTCGCGGATGGCCGCCATTTCGGACAACATCAGCAACTCCGCCACCATCGGCTACAAGCGCGCCGCGGTCGATTTTTCGACGCTGATGACCTCCTCCGGCTCGACGAGCAACTACTCCGCGGGCGGCGTCCGCTCCAACGTGCATTATCAGGTGTTGAAGGACGGGACCATCCAGGGCACCCAGTCCGCCACCGACATGGCCATCGAGGGGCGTGGCTTCTTCGTCGTCGCCGACAACGCCGGCACCACCGGAACCTCGCCCGGCTACGCGCTGACCCGCGCCGGCAGCTTCCTGCCCGACGACCAGGGCTTCCTGCGCAACAGCGCCGGCCAGTATCTCCAGGCCTGGAAGCTGGGTCCGGACGGCAGCCTGCCCGCGGTGAACCGCAGCAGCTTCGACGGGCTGAGCGCCGTCTCCATCGCCGGGCTGGCCTATGGCGGCAGCAAGACCTCGCAGATGAGCTTCGCCGGCAACCTGCCAGCGCAGGCCACGAACGGCACCAGCTTCGACACCTCCACCTCGCTCTACGACGGTCTCGGCAACCCGCTCGACGTCACGATGACCTGGACGAAGACGGCCAACCCGAACGAATGGACGCTGTCGGTCACGCCGCCCGCCGGCTACACCGCGACGCTGTCCACCAACACCGTCACCTTCGACACCACGGGCGCCAACGCCGGCCTGCCGGCGGGCGCCCTGCCGCAGATCACGCTGACCTCGCCGGCCAACCCGACGCCGGACACCGTCAACGTCACGGTCGGCAATCTGACCCAGCTCAACGGCGATTACGTGCCGCAGTTCATGGGCGACGGCGCCCGCGCCGGCCGCGTCAGCACCGTGGACATCGACAAGGCGGGCACGCTGTGGGCCGTCTACGACAACGGCGCCCGCCAGCCGCTCTATCAGGTGCCGGTCGCCGACGTGGTCAACCCCGGTGGTCTGGTCCCGCAGGATGGCAACACCTACACGCTGGGCATCGACAGCGGCACGATGACGCTGAGCAACGGCAACAGCGGCACCGCCGGCTCGGTCGCCGGCTACGCACTGGAGCAGTCGAACGTCGACATCGCGGAGGAGCTGGTGTCGCTGATCGAGACGCAGCGCGCCTACTCCTCGAACGCCACGCTGGTGCGCACCGCCGACGAGATGGTGGACGAAACCACCCGTCTGAAGCGCTGACGGACGGGAAAGGGGATAGCCCGCCATGAGCCTCCAACTGGCCCTCAGCGCCGCCCTGTCCGGGCTGCGCGCGACCCAGCAGCAAGCAGCGCTGGTCTCGCACAACATCACCAACGCCACCAACGCGGGCTTCGTCCGCAAGGATCTGGCCGTCTCCACCGCGATCAGCGGCGGGCGCGGCCAGGGTGTGCGCGTCGACGGCGTGCTGCGCAGCGTGGACGAGTTCCTGATCCGCGACGCCCGGTTCGAACAGAGCCGCTACACCGCGCAGGAAACCCGCGCCTCGGCGCTGGCCGACTACGCCACCACGCTGGGCCAGCCGCAGGACGAGCGGTCCGTTTCCACCGCCCTGGCAAAGCTCCAGCAGTCCTTCAGCCAGCTCCGCAACCAAGCGGACAACGAGGCGGCGCGCACCGCCGTGGTGGATTCCGCGGAATCGCTGGTGCGCCGCCTGCACGACACCGCCGCCGCCGCGATCACCGTGCAGAACGACGCCAAGGCGCGGCTCCAGTCCTCCGTCGACGAGGTCAACCGCTCGCTCGTCCGCATCGGGGAGCTGAACAGCGCCATCGCCACGCAGAAGGCCAAGGGCGCCGAGACCGGCGACCTGATGGACGAGCGCGACCGGCTGCTCGATCAGGTGTCGAGCGAGATCGGCATCCGCACCCACACCCGCGAGAGCGGGGAGGTCGTGGTGATGACCCGCAACGGCCAGACGCTGCTCGACCGCGAGCTGCCGGCGGGCGCCCAGCCGCTTCAGCTCGTCGGCGGCGATCTGGTGGCCGGTGGCAAGATCATCTCCGACAACCCGGACCAGGACATTCAGAGCGGGCGCATCATGGGCTATGTCCAGACCGCCCATCAGGACATGCCGCGGGCGCTGGCCCAGCTCGACGAGCTAGCGGCGGGCATCGTCCGGCAGTTCCAGGCGGCGGAGGCCGACCCCACCCAGCCCGGCCTGTTCACCGACGCCGGCGCCGCCTACGGCACGACGGACGGTCTGGCCTCGCGCATCGCCGTCAACGGCAGCGTGCGAAGCAACCCTTGGATGGTGCAGAGCGGCGTCCAGGCGGGCGCGCCGCTGGCATCGGGCGATACCACGCAGATCGACCGTTTCCTGAACGCCTTCTCGGCCACCCGCAGCTTCGCCGCGGCGGACCTGCCCTCCTCGGCCACGCTGGGCGACTACGCCACCGGCATGGTCTCCACCCAGCAGGGCTACCGCACCACCGCCGAGTCCGAGATGAAGACCCGCAAGATCAGCGCCGACGCGCTGCAATCGGCGCGGCTCAACCGCGACGGCGTGAACGTCGACGACGAAATGCAGAAGCTGCTGCTGATCGAGCAGAGCTACGGCGCTAGCGCCCAGGTGCTGCAGGCCGCCGGGCGGATGCTCGACACGCTGCTCCAGATCCGGAACTGACGCCATGCTCTACAACGCCGTCTCCACCCTCGGCCTTTCCAAGCGCCTGCAGACCGCCAACACCGAGCTTCAGCTCGAACGGCTGCGCAACAACGACGAGATCGCCAGCGGCAAGCATTTCGATGTCGCCAAGGCGCTGGGTGCGCGCACCGGGCAGGCCATCGCGCTGCGCAACCTGTATGACGAGACCGAGCAGACCCTGAAATCCACCGCCCTGCTGCAAGGCCGGTTGGGCACCATGGACAGCGCGCTGACCAACATCCTGTCCGCGGGGCAGGACGTTCTGGCCGCCGCCTCGGTCGGGCTGGGGCAGCCCTCGCCCACCGGCAGCTCCCTCCAGGTGCGGGCGCGCGCCATGCTGGACCAGGTGGTGGGCATGCTCAACGCCTCCTCCGGCAACGGCTATCTGTTCGGCGGGGTGGAGGTGAAGGCCGCCCCCATGCGCGCCGTGCAGGGCGACGACTCCGGCCTGCCCTCGCCCATCCAGATCGTGCAGGACGCCATCGCCGCGGCCACCGGGGGCACCGCGTCGCCGCAGAACCCGGCCGAGACCGCCGCCGCCGTGGCGGCGCTGGACGACCTGTTCGCCACGCCGTCGGCCTCGCCGCTCGGCTTCGAGGGCGGGTTCTACCAGGGGGCGCCCTCGACCGCGCCGCGCCTCAGCGCCCGGCCCGACCGCACGACCGAGATCCCCTACGGCATCCAGGGCAACGACCCGGCCATGCGGGACCTGCTCCAGGGCCTCTACATGCTGGCCAGCGTCGACACCAGCCAGCTGCCGCTGGACGCCTACAAGCCCTACATGGAGGCCGCGGTCGCCAAGGTGTCCGGCGGCATCGAGGGGGTCCGCGACGCCACCGCGCAACTGGGCATCCACCGCGCGCAGCTCGACGACATCGCGGCGATGAACACGACGCAGCTTCGCATCCTCAACGACCAGCTCGACGCGATGGAAAGCGTCGATCCGGCGGAGGCCAGCCTGCGCATGAACCAGCTCGAGGTGCAGATCGAGGCGACCGCGGCGGCCACCGCCCGCATCGCCCGGATGAGCCTCGCCAATTACCTGTAGGACGGCAAGGCCTCCCTGCGGGATGATGAAAGACGGTCTGATGAAGCATGGTCCGATCCGCCGAGCCCTCCGCGTGGCAGCGCTGGCCGCGGCCTGCCTGCTGGGCGCCGCCGCCATGGCGGGCGATGGGCTGGCCCAGACGCGGGTGAAGGATCTCGTCACCTTCGACGGGGTGCGCCGCAACCAGCTCATCGGCTACGGCCTCGTGGTCGGTCTGAACGGCTCGGGCGACCGGCTGATCAACACGCCCTTCACCGAGCAGAGCCTGAAGGGCATGCTGGAGCGTCTGGGCATCAACACCCGCGACGAGGTGCTGCGCACCCGCAACGCCGCGGCGGTGATGGTCACAGCCTCGCTGCCGCCCTTCGCCCGCCAGGGCACGACCATCGACATCACCGTGTCGGCGCTGGGCGACGCCACCAGCCTGCTCGGCGGCACGCTGCTGGTCACGCCGCTGCTGGGCGCCGACGGGCAGGCCTACGCCGTGGCCCAGGGGTCGCTGTCGGTCAGCGGCTTCTCGGCCGGCGGGGTGGCCGCCAACGTGACCAAGGGCGTGCCGACGAGCGCCCGCATCGCCAACGGCGCCATCGTGGAGCGCGAGCTGAAATTCGCGCTGGACGAGACAACTGCGGTCCGCATGGCGCTGCGCAACCCCGACTTCACCACCGCCAACCGCATCGCCGACGCGGTAGCGGTGCGGTTGGGCAGCAGCGCCGTCCATGTGCTGGACGCGACCACCGTCGATGTCCGCATCCCGCCCCGCTACACCGGCGCAGTCGCCCGGCTGATCGGCGACATCGAGCAGCTCACCGTGCGCCCGGACGGCATCGCGCGGGTGGTGGTGGACGAGCGCAGCGGCACCGTGGTCATCGGCGACGACGTGCGCATCAGTCGCGTCGCCATCACCCAGGGCAACCTGACCGTCCGCGTGGTGGAAACGCCCCAGGTGTCCCAGCCGCAGCCCTTCTCCGACGGGCAGACCGTGGTGGTGCCGCGCACCGACGTGCAGGTGCAGGAGGGCAACGGGCGCCAGTTCGTCACCATCGGCGGCAACGTCAGCCTGCAGCAGCTCGTCAACGGGCTGAATGCGCTGGGCGTCGGGCCGCGCGACATGGTGGCCATCCTCCAGGCCATCAAGGCGGCGGGCGCCCTGCACGCCGACCTGGAAATCATCTGACACCTCCGGCCGGACGACGACACGATGGACATCTCCCCCCTGTCTCTTATACACATCTGACGCTGCCGACGATTATACGC
>NZ_JAUQTX010000021.1:0-41515 GCF_059803775.1 Azospirillum sp. UFLA03-27
GTTATAGTCTCGTGGGCTCGGAGATGTGTATAAGAGACAGTCCTTGCCCAGCACCGGGGCCAACTCCTCCAGCCGCGCCCCGGCGGTGGTGAAGTCACCCTTGTGGAACAGCGCCAGCGCCTGGCACAGCCGGGCATGGTCGCCGCCGCCGCGGTTCAGCCAAGTCTGCGCGCTCTCCAGCGCTTCGGCC
Source organism: Azospirillum sp. UFLA03-27 (assembly GCF_059803775.1). NCBI lineage: Bacteria > Pseudomonadati > Pseudomonadota > Alphaproteobacteria > Rhodospirillales > Azospirillaceae > Azospirillum > Azospirillum sp. UFLA03-27. The sequence continues at coordinate 191 of NZ_JAUQTX010000021.1, forward strand.
GGGCGCTTCTCGGCGAGCATCAGGCAGGCCTGGAACTCCCGGTTGTGATCGATGGCGGGAGCGGCCAAGGCGGGGCTGACGGAGAAGAGCGCCAGCGCGGCCGTGATGAGGTAAGCGTTGCGTCGGTTCATGGCGGCCTTACACTCCGCCATTGCCGCTTCCGACGCAAGGACCCCGCAAGACATGGCTTCACCCCGTCTGTTCGTCTTCGGCCTGGGTTTCACCGCCCGCGTGTTCGCCGACCGGCTGAAGGCCGAGGGCTGGCGGATCGCCGCCACCTGCCGCGGCGAGGACAAGCGCGCCGCCCTGGAGGCGCAGGGCATCGAGGCGTTCCTGTTCGACCGGGGCCGCCCACTGGAGGACGCCCGCGCCGCCCTTGCCGGCACCACCCATCTGCTGGTCAGCGTGCCGCCCGACGAACGGGGCGACCCGGTGCTCGACCAGCACGCCATGGATCTGGCGGACCTGCGGACGCTCGACTGGGCCGGCTATCTTTCCACCACCGGAGTCTACGGCGACACCAAGGGCGACTGGGTGGGCGAGGCGGCGTGGCTGCGCCCGACCGGCGAGCGGCAGAAACGCCGCGTCGAGGCGGAGCGCGGCTGGCTGAACCTCTACCGCCAGTATGGCGTGCCGATGCATCTCTTCCGGCTGGCGGGCATCTACGGGCCGGGGCGCAGCGCGCTGGACAACGTGCGCGACGGCACCGCCCGGCGGGTGGACAAGCCCGGACAGGTGTTCAGCCGCATCCATGTGGAGGACATCGCGGCGACGCTGCGCGCCTCGATGGACAAGCCGACGCTGGGCGCGGTCTACAACGTCGCCGACGACCTGCCCTCCCCCTCCCACGAGGTGGTGAGCTACGCCTGCGGCCTGCTGGGGGTCGAGCCGCCGCCGCTGGTGCCCTTCGAGGAGGCCGGGCTGTCGCCGATGGCCGCCAGCTTCTACACCGACTGCCGCCGGGTGAAGAACGACCGCATCAAGCGCCAGCTCGGCGTGACGTTGACCCACCCGGACTACCGCGCCGGGCTGGACGCGCAATTCGCCGCGGAGAGCGGGCGGTAGAGTCGCGGCGGCGCGAATCGCGCGTCCTCCCGCCCCGGCCGCATTCCCCCTACGGCAGCACCCCGCGGGGGCGTCACGGGCCTCCGGATGGGCCGGAATTGGCGTTTCCGGTGAGCGCCCGACCGCGCCGAACGAATTTGGTTCGGCAAAACCGACGTTGTGGTATCATGCGCGCCCGTTCCGGCCCGCTGGATTGTGGCCGGACCGGCATGGGTACGCCTGCGAATCGCAAAAAACACGACCTGCCGAGACGACGACCAGCATGAACATCATCATCGAACGCGCCGCCCTTCTCCGGTCCCTTGGTCATGTGCAGAGCGTGGTGGAGCGCAGGAACACCATCCCCATTCTGTCCAACGTGCTGCTGCGGGCGAGCGACGGCGAACTGTCGCTCGCCGCCACCGACATGGACCTGGAGATCGTCGAGACGGTCCCGGCCACGGTGACCCGCGCGGGCGGCACCACCGCCCCGGCCCACACGCTGTACGACATCGTGCGCAAGCTGCCGGACGGCAGCCAGGTGGAGCTGGACATCGGCGGCGACGGCACGATCCTGACGCTGCGCGCCGGCCGGTCGCAGTTCAAGCTGTCCTGCCTGCCGGTCGACGATTTCCCGCAGCTCTCCGGCGGCGACCTGCCGCACCGCTTCGACCTGACGGCGGGCGACCTGCGGGCGCTGGTCGACCGCACCCGCTTCGCCATCTCGACCGAAGAGACGCGCTACTACCTCAACGGCATCTACCTGCACGCCGCCAAGGCCAAGGCCGGCGGGTCCGAACTGCCGGTGCTGCGCGCCGTGGCGACCGACGGCCACCGTCTGGCGCGGGTCGAGATGCCGCTGCCGGAGGGGGCCGCCGGCATCCCCGGCGTCATCGTTCCGCGCAAGACCGTGAACGAGATCCGCAAGCTGATCGACGAGGCCGCCGACCGCATCGAGCTGTCGCTGTCGGACAACAAGATCCGCTTTGCCTTCGATTCGGTGGTCGTGACCTCCAAGCTGATCGACGGCACCTTCCCGGATTACGAGCGGGTCATCCCGGTCGGCAACGACAAGACGATGGAGGTGGACGCCAAGCTGTTCGCCGCCGCCGTGGACCGCGTCGCCACCATCTCCACCGAGAAGAGCCGGGCGGTGAAGCTGTCGCTGACCCGCGGCACGCTGACCCTGTCGGCCACCAGCCCCGAGGCCGGCAGCGCCACGGAGGAGCTGGAGGTCAATTACCAGGAAGGCCCCCTGGAAATCGGCTTCAACTCTCGCTATCTGCTTGATATCACGCAGCAGATCGAGGGTGAGGGCGCACGCTTCTCGCTGGCCGACGCCGCGTCGCCGACCATCGTGCGCGACGTCGCCGACCCCACGGCCCTTTACGTGTTGATGCCGATGCGTGTGTGACCGGTCCGGACGGATCGGCGCTTTTCGGGCCGGTGCGCTCCGGACCCCGTGTTTGACGGGGTGCGGCGGCCCGGTCCCCGCATCCCGGATCGGACGCTTTGCTCGACGCCAGACAGACTTCGCCCTGCCCCGCCCCCGTGGTGGACACTCCGGCCGCTTTGGCGGTGACGCGCCTAACCCTGACCCGCTTCCGCGGCTATGACAGCGCGCGCCTGGAGCCCGACCACCGCCCGGTGGTGCTGACCGGGCCGAACGGCGCCGGCAAGACCAACCTGCTCGAAGCGGTCAGCTTCCTCGCCCCCGGACGCGGGCTGCGCGGTGCCAAGCTGGCGGAGGTCGAGCGGATCGGCGGCGGCGCTGGCAATGGCACCAGCGCCGGCTGGGCGGTCGCCGCCGTTCTGGACACCCCCACCGGCCCGGTGGAGATCGGCACCGGCCGCGAGATCGGCCCCCAGGCGGCGTCCGGAGCCGAGCGCGACCGCCGCGTCGTCCGGGTCGACGGCCACCCCGCCAAGGGCCAGACCGTGCTGGCCGAGCATGTCGCCGTCGTCTGGCTGACCCCGCAGATGGACCGGCTGTTCCTGGAGGGCTCCAGCGGGCGCCGCCGCTTCCTCGACCGCCTCGTCTTCGGCTTCGACCCTGCCCATGCCGGGCGGCTCAGCCGCTACGAGCACGCCCTGCGCGAGCGCGCCCGCCTGCTGCGCGAGGGGCATCGCGGCTGGAACGGTGACGAGGGCTGGCTGAGCGGGCTGGAGGACCAGATGGCGACCACCGGAGTCGCCGTGGCCGCCGCCCGCCGCGACGTGGTGCAGCGGCTGCGCGCCGCCTGTGGGCGGGCCGTCGGCCCCTTCCCCGGCGCCGACCTGACGGTGCAGGGCGCGGTGGAACGCTGGCTCGACGACGGTCCGGCGCTGGCCGCCGAGGACGCGCTGCGCCGTTCCTTGCGTGACAGCCGGCGGGCCGATTCGGACAGTGGCGGGGCCACGCTGGGGCCGCACAAGAGCGATCTCGCGGTGCGCCACGCCCAGAAGGACATGCCGGCGGCGCTCTGCTCCACCGGAGAACAGAAGGCGCTGCTGATCGCCATCATGCTGGCCAACGCCCGGCTTCTGGCGGCGGAGCGCGGGGCCGCCCCGCTGCTGCTGCTGGACGAGGTGGCCGCCCATCTGGACCCGCAGCGGCGCGAGGCGCTGTTCGACGAGATCCTGGCGCTGGGCGCCCAGGCCTGGATGACCGGGACCGACGATTCGGTCTTCGGGCCGCTGGGCGGTGCGGCCAAACGCTTCCACATCGAGGATGCGACCGTGACCCCGGCCTAGCGCTCAAAAAAGGGCTCAAAAGCCCGGAAAATCACCGACCGAAGTACGGTATTCCGCCGAAACCCAACGCAGTCTGCTATAGTCGAGCCATGGCACAGGAAGCACTGAAGAACGACCTCCCGCAGCAGGATTACGGCGCGGAATCGATCACCGTCTTGCGCGGGCTGGACGCCGTGCGCAAGCGTCCGGGCATGTACATCGGCGACACCGATGACGGCTCCGGACTGCACCACATGGTCTACGAGGTCGTGGACAACGCGATCGACGAGGCGCTGGCCGGCTACTGCGACGCGGTCGTGGTGCAGCTCAACGCCGACGGGTCGGTCACGGTGCGCGACAACGGGCGCGGCATCCCCACCGACATCCACTCCGAAGAGGGCGTGTCGGCGGCGGAGGTCGTGATGACCCAGCTCCACGCCGGCGGCAAGTTCAACCAGAACTCCTACAAGGTGTCGGGCGGCCTGCACGGCGTGGGCGTGTCGGTGGTGAACGCCCTGTCGGAGACGCTGGAGTTGCGCATCTGGCGCAACGGCCGCGAATGGTTCATGCTTTTCCGCCACGGCGTTGCCGATGCCCGTCTGGCCGATGTCGGCCCGGCCCCGATGGTCGACGACGGCAACGGCGGGCAGAAGCCGCTCTCCGGCACCGAGGTCACCTTCCTGCCGTCCAAGGAAACCTTCACCAACACCGAATTCGACTTCGCGACTCTGGAACACCGGCTGCGCGAGTTGGCCTTCCTGAACTCCGGCGTGCGGCTGGTGCTGACCGATGCCCGCGGGGTGGAGCCGCGGGTCCAGGACCTGCATTACGAAGGCGGGCTGGAAGCCTTCGTGAACTGGCTCGACCGTTCCAAGGTGCCGCTGCACAAGCCGGCGATCTCGATCAAGGCGGAGCGCCCGACCGAGCATGGCGGCGTGGTCACCGTGGAATGCTCGCTCCAGTGGAACGACAGCTACCACGAGACGACGCTCTGCTTCACCAACAACATCCCGCAGAAGGACGGCGGCACCCACCTCGCCGGCTTCCGCGCGGCGCTGACGCGGGCGATCAACAACTACGCCAACGAGTCGGGCATCGCGAAGAAGGAGAAGGTCAACCTCTCCGGCGACGACGCGCGCGAGGGGCTGACCTGCGTGCTGTCGGTGAAGGTCCCCGACCCGAAATTCTCCAGCCAGACCAAGGACAAGCTGGTCTCCTCCGAAGTCCGTCCGGTGGTCGAGGCGGTGGTGGGCGAATGCCTCGCCCAGTATTTCGAGGAGCATCCGGCGGACGCCAAGCGCGTCGTCCAGAAGGTGGTCGAGGCCGCCGCCGCCCGTGAGGCCGCCCGCAAGGCGCGCGAGCTGACCCGGCGCAAGGGTGCGCTCGACATCGCCTCCCTGCCCGGCAAGCTGGCCGACTGCCAGGAGCGCGACCCGGCGCTGTCCGAACTCTTCATCGTGGAGGGCGATTCGGCGGGCGGTTCGGCCAAGCAGGGCCGGTCGCGCCAGTTCCAGGCCATCCTGCCGCTGCGCGGCAAGATCCTGAACGTGGAGCGGGCGCGCTTCGACAAGATGCTGTCCTCGGCCGAGATCGGCACGCTGATCGCGGCGCTGGGCACCGGCATTGGGCGCGACGAGTTCAACCCGGACAAGACGCGCTACCACAAGATCATCATTATGACCGACGCGGACGTGGACGGCAGCCACATCCGCACGCTCCTGCTGACCTTCTTCTTCCGGCAGATGCCGGAGCTGATCGAGCGCGGCTATCTCTACATCGCCCAGCCGCCGCTCTACCGCATCAAGCGCGGCAACGCGAAGGAGCGGTACCTGAAGGACGACCGGGCGCTGGAGGAGTATCTGATCGAGGCGGCGCTGGGCGACCTGTCCGTGCGCCCCGCCGACGGCTCCCTGCTGACCGGCGAGCCGCTGCGCGAGATGGTCGAGCAGGCGCGCGGCGCCCGCCTGCACATCGAGACGCTGGCCCGCAAGGCCGGCAACCTGTCGGTGGTGGAATCGGCGGCGGTGAGCGGCGCCTTGTCGGTCGCGCTGTCGCAGGACACCGCCCAGGCGCAGCAGGCGGCCGAGACGGTCGCCGCCCGGCTGAACACGCTGGACGTGGAAGGCGGCTGGCGCGGCGAGAGCCTGCTCCAGGGCGGTTACGCGCTGGTGCGGACGCGCCGCGGCGTGACCCACCGCCACCATCTGGACGCTGACCTGCTGAAGAGCGCCGAGGCCCGCAAGCTGGACGCCATCGCGGCGGACCTGAAGCGCGTCTACGCCGAGCCGGGCCGTGCCTTCGAGAAGCAGAAGGAGAGCCGCAGCCTGACCGGCCCCGTCGCCCTATTCGACACGGTGATGGAGCTGGGCCGCCGCGGCGTGACGATCCAGCGCTACAAGGGGCTGGGCGAGATGAACCCCGACCAGCTCTGGGAAACCACTTTGGACCCGACCAAGCGCTCGCTGTTGCAGGTGAAGGTCAACCACGCCGATCAGGCGGAGGAGGTCTTTTCCACTCTGATGGGCGACATTGTGGAGCCGCGCCGCGAGTTCATCCAGGAGAACGCCCTGAAGGTCGCCAACCTGGACGTGTAAACGGCTGTTGTTGGCTTCCGGATAACCATCCACACTGAACTATATAGAGGTCAAAAATTGAATTTTTTGGCCTCTTTCTTTTTCTACGTGCGCGCGGCATACGTGTTTAAGGTATATTATCCTATTAAGAATTTCTCAGGTTTCGTGCGCTGGCGCAAGGAATTCTCTGTTCGCGGTCGTCGGCGTGCCGGGAACCGGCCGCTCTTCGGCGCCTCGGGAGCGCCCCCACCTTCAGCCGGTGTGTCGGCAAGCACGCCGAACGGCGGCTCAGGCCGCCAGACCTCCCGCACCCAACCCGCTTTATAGTTGACAAGGAGAAGTCATGCAGTAAATCTTGCATCATTCACAGGATAACCCATGACACTTTTACTTTTCCTTCGACCTAACAGGCAAAATCTAAATAAACGTGCAGGAAATATCTGCTGACTCTGTGATTTCAAAAAATATATTCTTTGACTTCTTTGGCGGGTGCCGACTAGCGTCATGCCATCGAGACGACATCGGAAGCGATCCCGCGTTTAGCACCCGCTGGCAGCCGCCATCTCAGGCCTTGAGCCGAAGCATGGCGCCACACCCCCAGCCCGTGCACCAGCTGGTGAAGGCGCCCGGTTGCCGCTCGCGGTGCCAAGCCCCCCCAAGGGATCGTCCCCGCCACTCGATCGGTCTAACTCAGCTCACCCAGCTCACTTTTCATTCGCAAGGCGCCAGCCTTGCCCCGAGCTAGGTTTTGTCGCCAAAGGGGTTGCATGGGGCTGATCTGATCACATTTGGACCGGGTGCCGATCAGAACCATATTGACCGATGCAATGTGGCATCGGCTCTCCCCCTTGTTGCCGCCGCAGAAGCCCAGAACCGGGCGTCCGTCCCTTGATCACCGGTGTTTCATCGAGGCCATTCTCTGGCTGGCCCGCACCGGGGCACCCTAGCGCGATCCGCCGGAGGACGTGATGAACTGGCGGAGCGCTTGGCGGCGTCTGCAACGCTGGACGGCTGCCGGGATCTGGAGCCGCATCGTTGCGGGACTGCGCGCCATGACGGCGGATGCGGGTTGGGACGCGCACCTGCTCGACAGCAGCGTGATCCGCGCTCACGCCCATGCCGCCGGAGCGCGGCGTGCGTCGGGCGAACAGGCCCTTGGTCGCTCGCGTGGTGGCTTCTCGACCAAGCTGCACCTGCGTGCCGACGCCAAGGGGAGGCCCGTGGCGCTGCATCTGACCGGCGGCGAGCGCCACGACCTGCTTGGCGTCGGTCCGCTCTTCGAACAGGGCTCCCTGCGCACTGGCAAACGCGGTCGGCTGCGCTGGAAGCCCAACGCCGTGATCGCTGACAAGGCGTACTCGGCCATGTGGCTGCTCGAAGCGTTGCGCCGCAAGTGCATCGTGCCGATCATCCCCAACCGTGCCGATCAACCTGCAAATCCGGACTTCGACCACGACGCTTACCGGTGCCGGAACCTCGTCGAGCGGTTGGTCGGAAAGCTGAAACAGTTCCGCCGCGTGGCGACCCGTTACGATAAGCTCGACGCCCACTATCTCGCCTTCGTCCAGATCGCCTCGGTTATGGTCTGGCTACGCAGCTTTGGCGACAGGACCTAGGCAGAGCAAGGACGTGGCGGGCGGCACCGTTCTGCGGATTACGCCGCCAGTGACGCGCCGGCGACCTCGGCCCAGACCTGGAATGCCTGGGCGCGGGCATTGCGATAGTCGGCGACGGAGCGGTGGTCGCGGCGGAGATGGAACAGGTTGACGATCGGATCGTGAATGGCGAGGAAACGCTGGACTTGAGCGGGGTCTTTGAAGCGCTTTCTTTGCCGTTCACGCCGACAGGTGGGTTGGTGGGAGTTCTCGGCCCGATTGTTCAGTCCCTTGTGCTGGCGGTGCTCCACCCTCGGCATGATCGCCCGCTTGGTGGCGGCGTAGGACTTCAGCTTGTCGGTGATCAGCACGCGCGGCGCCCGGCCCTGCTTCCTCAGCAGCTTGCGCAGCAAACGCTTGGCCGCCTTGGCGTCGCGCCCGCCTCCGTCGACCATGGCAACTGAGTGGTCGACAAGTTGACAATGCCGGTTCAGGACGTCTTGTCCGCCGTCTGGCGCCGGTATTCCTCAACCGGCAACCCGCCCATGCCCCAGTTCTCCATGGGAACCTCGTCGATTACGACGAAGGTCGCCGCGTGCGGCTTGTTCAGCACCTCGAACAACAGGTCGCTGACACCCTTGATCAGGGTCGCCTTCTGCTCCGGCGTTGCGCCGGTTGCGCCGGGGCTCGTGCCCTCGCGGGTGATCTGGATGTTCACGTACGGCATCGGGTGTTCCTTTCCGCTTGATGGCGTTACCGCCAGGGCCTTACCAGCGACCGGCGTGCTGGCCGCCGTCGACGTGCAGCGTTTCGCCGGTGACGAAGTTCGCGGAGTCCAGGTAGAGCACCGCGTCCACGATGTCCTGAATCTCGCCCAGGCGGCCGACCGGGTGCAGAGCGGCCAGGAATTCGTGCGTTTCCGGGGCGTGCATCGGCGTCTTGATGATGCCCGGCGACACCGCGTTCACGCGGATGCCCTTGCCGGCGTATTCGATGGCGAGCGAGCGGACCACCGCGTCCAAGCCGCCTTTGGTCAGGGAAGCCAGCGCCGCGGGCACGCTGGCCAGCGGCTGTTCCACCAGCGTGGTGGTGATGTTGACGATGTGCCCGCTGCCCTGGTTCAGCATCTGCGTCGCGACCAGCCGGGACACATGGAAGAAGCCGGTCAGGTTGGTGGCGACGACCCCCGCGTAGTCGGCCGCGGTGTATTCGGTGAAGGGCTTGGCGATGAAGATGCCGGCATTGTTGACCAGCGTGTCGATGCGCCCGAAGCGTTCGCGGGCGGTCTCCACCAAGCGCTTGGCGGTCTCCGGGTCGGCGACGTCGCCGCCGACGGTCACGACGTTCGGGTCGTCGCTGGCCTTGATGGAGCGGGAGTTGGCGACGACCGCGAAACCGCGCTGGCGGAAGCCCGCCACCAGACCCGCACCGATGCCCTGCGACGCGCCGGTGATCAGCGCAACCTTCTGCGTGCTCATGATGGATCCTTTGGGTTCGAACAAGGGTCGTGTGTGGATGGCCCGCCACTCACGGGTCGTTTCACGCCCCTTGGCGTGGATTGAAATGATGAGAATTTCTGTTGTGAGGCGGGAACCGGAGGACCGTCGAAACTCGCGACCGCCCTGTCTTGCCGCTCCGCTTTCGCATTGAAAAATGCGGCAGGACGCGTAGAACGGCAAACGAGCTTTCCTCATCGAATCGACAAGGTGGATTTGTCGATGTCGCGACCGTTGCTGCCCCTCAGCGGGTTCCGCGCCTTCGAGGCCGCCGCCCGCCACCTCAGTTTCGCCCGGGCCGCGGACGAATTGCGCGTCACCCCGGCGGCGATCAGCCATCAGGTGCGGACGCTGGAGGATTATCTCGGCGTGCCGCTGTTCCGACGCAGCGGCCGGCGCGTGCTGCTGACGGAGGCGGGGCAGATCCTGCTGCCGGACCTGCGGCGCAGCTTCGACCTGATGGAGGCCGCAATGGGGCAGGTCAAGCGGCTGGCCGCGGGCGGCATCCTGACGGTCAGCATGTCGCCGTCCTTCGCGGCCAAATGGCTGATGCCGCGCATCGAGCATTTTCGGACGCGCCACCCCGACATCGATCTGCGCATCGACGCGGACGTGCGGCTGGTGGATTTTTCCGCCAACGAGGTGGACATCGTCATCCGCTATGGTCCCGGCTCCTACCCCGGCCTGAAAAGCGTGCTGCTGTTCGAGGAGGAGCTTTTTCCGGTGTGCAGCCCCCGGCTGCTGTCCGGCGCCGTTCCGTTGCAGCGCATCACCGACCTGCGGCAACACACGCTGCTGCACGACGAGACGATCAATTTTGCGGGGCCGATCCCGTCATGGCGGGTCTGGCTGCAAACGGTCGGGCTGGAGCAGGCCGTCGACCTCAACCGGGGACTGCGCTTCAATTCCTCGGTGACGGCGACCCAGGCGGCCGTCGATGGGCATGGGGTGCTGCTGGGGCGCAGCCTGATCGTTGCCGACGATCTCTCGGCCGGGCGGCTGGTCCGCCCCTTTGCGGAGTCCTGCCCGGCGGGGTTCGGCTATTACCTCGTGTATCCGCCCCAGGTCGCGTCGCGAGCGAACGTCCACGCCTTCGTCGACTGGATCATCGAGGAAGCGGCCGGGGAGGAAACCGGCGGAAAGGGGTGACGGGGGGCCGTCACTCCCCTTTGCTCACCTCCAGCAGTGTGTCGCGCAGGTTCGCGACGGCCTTTTGCAGCTTTGCAAACTCATCGGGCGGCAGGCCGGTCTGCTTGACGAGGGTCATGTTCAGGCCCTTCTCACGCAGGCGGCGGCCGGCGTCGGTGAGGCCCACCCGGACCTGACGTTCATCCTCCGGATCGCGCTGCCGGGTGACGTAGCCCATCACCTCCAGCTTCTTGAGGATCGGTGTGAGCGTGTTGGATTCCAGGAACAGCTTTTCGCCAAGCCCCCGAACCGTCAGGTTGTCTTCCTCCCACAACGCCACGATGGTGATGTACTGGAGATAGGTGAGGCCGAGTTCCTCAAGGATTGGCCGGTAGGCCCGCCCGTAGGCGAGGTTGGCTGAATAGATCGCGAAACACAGAAAATCAGCCAGTTTGGGGCTCGCCGGGTCGTCTGGCATCATTGGGGGAGTCATCGTCATCCTCTCCAGCACACGAAAATGTGAAGGGCCTGGAGCTTATATAACTCGCATCCGATGAAATCGTAAGGTTGACTCTCCCGCGCCCTCTGCGTAGATTTCAATCGTATCCGATATGATCGGATACGTCATAAAAATAGCTTTTTCCCGCAAGGACACCACCATGCCCCAGCTGACCAAAGTGATTTACACCGGCCGGACCCACACCTCCGCCGGGGGACGGGACGGCACCGCCCGCAGTGACGACGGCCGCCTGAACATCGCCCTGTCCTCCCCCGGTTCGTCGGGTGGCGGCACCAATCCGGAGCAGCTGTTCGCCGCCGGCTGGTCGGCGTGCTTCATCGGCGCCATGACGTTTGCCGCCCAGAAGATGCAGATCACGCTTCCAGCGGACCTCGCGGTCAACGCGGAGGTGGATCTCGGCACCACCGGCACCGGCTACGGCCTCGCGGCCCGTCTCAACGTCAGCCTGCCGGGGCTCGACCGCGGAACCGCCGAAACCGTGGTGCAGACCGCGCACGGAACCTGCCCCTATTCCCTGGCGACGCGCGGCAATATCGACGTCTCGATCACCGTCGTCTGAGAACGCGCCCACGGTCCAGGATCGAAGACGGTCAAATCGGAACGCTGTCGCGTGAACCGATCCGCAGTTTGAAATCGCATGCGATTTACTCGTTTCCGCTTTCATGCCTCCCTCAGCCCCGTTGCTCCATCCCACCGGAGACAGACAGATGCCCGAGGCCATCAACCGCGACCGCCGCCGTTTTCTGGGCACAGCGGCCATGACTCTTGCCGCAACGCAGATCGGCCTTTCCGGGCCAGCCACCGCGCAGGCCGCCGAAGCGAAGCCGACGACGCGCCCCGTCAAGCCGGGAACGAACACGCCGTTCGGTCCGCTGAAGCAGATCGACGCGGGCGTCCTGAACATCGGCTATGTGGACGCCGGCCCTGCCGATGGCCCTGTGGTCGTCCTGCTGCACGGCTGGCCCTACGACATCCACAGCTTCGTCGACGTCGCGCCCGCGCTGGCATCGGCGGGCTACCGGGTGATCGTGCCCTATCTGCGCGGCTATGGCACGACGCGGTTTTTGTCCGGCGAGACCTTCCGCAACGGTCAGCCGTCGGCGCTCGCCCTCGATACCATCGCGTTGATGGACGCCCTCAGGATCGAGAAGGCAACGCTCGCCGGCTTCGATTGGGGCGCGCGGACCGCCAACATCGTCGCGGCGCTATGGCCGGAGCGGACCAAGGCCATGGTATCGGTCAGCGGCTACCTCATCGGCAACCAGGAGGCCGGCAGGAAGCCGTTGCCGCCGGAGGCCGAACTCGAATGGTGGTATCAGTTCTATTTCGCCACGGACCGCGGCCGGGCCGGCTATGACCAGTACCGGCACGACTTTGCCAAGCTCATCTGGCGGCTCGCCTCGCCGAAGTGGGAGTTCGACGACGCCACGTTCGACCGCTCCGCGGTGGCCTTCGACAACCCCGACCACGTCGCCATCGTCATCCACAATTACCGCTGGCGGCTTGGCCTGGCTCCGGGCGAACCGAAGTATGACGAACTGGAACAGCGGCTTGCCGCAGCTCCGGTGATCGCCGTGCCGACCATCACCATGGAAGGCGACGCCAACGGCGCCCCCCACCCGGACGCCGGCGCCTACGCCACGAAGTTCTCGGGCAAATACGCGCACCGGCTCATCGCCGGCGGCACCGGCCACAACCTGCCCCAGGAAGCCCCGCAGGCCTTCGTGGACGCGGTCGTCGACGCTACCAAGCTCTGACCGGTTCTGGCGCACGCGTTCCCCCCGCCATCACCCCTTCACCGGAGGCGAGCGGCGCAGGCTGCCGCTCCCCCCAAGGAAACGATGATGACCCTTCTGGTTGTTGCCTACCTCGGGGGCATGCTGACCATTGTCAGCCCATGCATCCTGCCGGCTCTTCCCTTCGTCTTTGCGCGCGCGGAAAAGCCGTTCGTCACGAGCACTCTGCCGATGCTGGCCGGCATGGCCATCACCTTCGCCGCGGTCGCGACGCTGGCGGCGGTCGGAGGCGGCTGGGCCGTCCATGCCAATGACCTGGGCCGCCTCGTCGCGCTTGCTCTGCTCGCCGTGTTCGGCGCAGCGCTGGCCTCCCCGCGGGTCGCCGGCATCCTGACACGGCCGGCCGTCGCCTTCGGGAATCGCATCCTGCATACGGCAGGCGAGCCCGGTTCCGCCCCGACCTTCGGCGGATCGCTTCTGATCGGGGTGGCGACCGGGCTGCTCTGGGCACCCTGTGCCGGGCCGATCCTCGGCTTCGTGCTGACCGGTGCGGCCCTGCAGGGCGCCAACGTGCAGACCACGCTTCTCCTCCTGGCCTACGCGGCCGGGGCGGCCACGTCGCTGGCGCTGGCGCTGCTGGTCGGCGGCCGGCTGTTCGGTGCCATGAAGCGGTCGCTCGGCGGCGGAGAATGGGTTCGCCGGGGCCTTGGCGTGGCTGTCATCGCGGGGGTTGCCGCCATCGGGCTTGGCCTCGACACCGGGCTTTTCACCAACCTGTCGAGCACCAACACCGACCGGATCGAGCGCGCCCTGCTCGGCAATTTTGGTTCGGAGGATCAGGAGTTGGGCCAGGAATTTGGAATGAGCATGGTGGCGAGCGACGCCGTGGTCCAGACGGCGGGCAGGCCGTTCCAGAGCGCCCTCCCGGTGAAGGGAACGTTCCCGTCGCTCGACGGAGCGGCAGAGTGGCTGAATTCGGCGCCGCTGTCGACGGAAGCGCTGCGGGGCAAGGTGGTCCTGGTGAATTTCTGGACCTACTCGTGCATCAACTGCATCCGCGCCCTGCCCTATGTCCGCGCGTGGGCGGACAAGTACAAGGATCGGGGGCTTGTTGTGATCGGCGTGCACACGCCCGAGTTCGCTTTTGAACGAAACGTCCAGAACATCCGGAAGGCGCTGACCGATTTCCAGATCGACTATCCGATTGCGGTCGACAGCAATTTCAAGGTCTGGCGCGCCTTTCGGAACAGCTATTGGCCAGCGCTGTACTTTATCGACGCCAAGGGCCGCATCCGGCACCACGCGTTCGGCGAGGGCAACTATCAGGAATCCGAAAAGGCCATCCAGGAGCTTCTGGCGGAAGCCGGCGAACGCAGCGCGTCCAACGACGTCGTGACGCCCGACGCCAAGGGTGCCCAGGCAGCGCCGGACCTTGCCCACATCCGATCCTCAGAAACCTACATCGGTTATCAGCAGGCGTCGAACTTCGCCTCCCCGGAAGGGATGGGCGGCGACCGCGCCCGAACCTACACGACCAAGCCTCTGAGGCTCAACCAGTGGGGCTTGGCCGGCAACTGGACGGTCGGTGCCGACCAAGCGACCCTCAACCAAGCCGGGGGCGGGATCACCTATCGATTCAGCGCGCGTGACCTTCACCTGATCCTTGGGCCAGACGCGGATGGCCAGCCGGTCCGTTTCCAGGTGACCATCGACGGCAAAGTGCCGGGCGAGAACCATGGCGCCGACATCGACGCCGAAGGGCATGGCACCGTCACTCAGACCCGCCTGTACCAACTCGTGCGGCAGAGCCGCGACATCGGGGAGCGCACGTTCGAAGTCCGCTTCCTGGATCCGGGTGTCGCGGCTTTTGCCTTCACCTTTGGCTGAGCGCCGCGCCGATGGAGATCCTGAAGGAGATTTCCGCCATGATGAAACTCGCTATCATCCTCGTCCTCGGGCTGTCGGTCCTGGCAGTCCCTTGCGTCTATGACACCGACCCCCGTGAGCCGTCACCGTTCACGGCCTTCTTCATCCGGAACTGATGGTCCTGCCGCAGCGCTTCGTTGCAGAAGCACCTCCACCTGCCGGTCCATGACCGCGGCGGTCTGCTCATCACGACTGCACCGGAAGCCGGAGACAATACAAAATACAATTTTCCGGCACCATCCCGAACCATCAGCAGCCAATGTAAACCGGCTTGCGTTTTTCCGGCAAAGGCCTGCCGCCCCTCGCGGCGGTCAGCCGTGTCGCGCGACGTTGGCGCCTAAATCATCGGAGGCTGGCGGTGTCGAGGGTTTGGCGAGTATAGGGTCGCCGTTGGCGTCGCGGCCCTCAACCGTATGCTCGACCTTGGACGCCCTGAATCCGTTCGCGTTGCCTGAGCGCCAACGGGGGTGGGGCGATCTCTTGCTCCGCTCACCTCGCTGCAACACGCCGTTGGTAGCGCCAAAGCCAGTCACCTCAGGAGGACGAGACCAATCCCGGTGCCGATCAAAGCACCCGCCCACACCAGATCGAAATTCACCCAGCCACGGCGCAGGATACCGAGCCCGACGGTCTCGAAGACCACCAGCCCCACGATCGCGATTACCACCAGCATGGCCGCCATATGCACCAGGACGACAGCCAGCCCGGCGGCCGCCGACCCGAGTGCGGCAATCATGCCCGTCATCTCGGCTCCCGGTCCACACAGCGACAGCGCCATCAGTTGGGCCGGCGCGAGCATGCCCAGCAGCAGGGGCAGGATCATCAGCCCGGCCCCGTGCGCCGATGCCATCAGGAACGACCACAGCGCCAGCCCGGCAAAACCTGTGCGCATGCCGACCCGCACCCGATGCCGGTAGCCACGCACCAGCCGATAGCCACCAAGGCCGATCAGCACCGTCACCGTGGCCAGCTTCAAGAGATCCGGCGCGATGACCGGTTGGACCATGGTAAAGCCGATCACCACCACCAGCACGGATAGCGCGTGGCCCAGCGCGATGGGCGGCAGCGCCTTGACCACCGCCCCGCAGCGGCCTTCCTGAAGTCCGAGAGCTACGGCGAAGAGCCACCCCATGGCCGGGTTGACTCCGTGAAAGGCGCCGAGGCCGATCAGCGCCAGCCACTGCCACGCATCGCTCATGGATAGCAGTACGAGTCCGAGGACGCGTCGCCGCCTTCCAGCCGGATCTGGTGTCCGCGGAAACCGTCGTCGAACCGCAGGAAGAACCGCTCGTCGATGCTCAGGCCACCCTCCGGGGAGGCGTCGAGCTTGACCATCCAACTCTTGATGCCCTCGGGATAGAACTGCTCATCCCAGCTCCGGTACAGCGAGTTGGTGAAATAGACCCGTTTGCCGTCACGGCTGACCTCGACCATCTGGGGGCCGCCGTTCAGGTCTCCTTCAGCACTTGGATGTCGGCTGCGCCCGACGATCCCGCCCAACCGGACCGAGCCGGTCAGTTTGGGTCGGAAGGGGTCAGAGACGTCGTAGCGTTGCATCTCTCCGGTGCCCCAGCACGACACGTACAGCCAACGGTCGTCCAGCGACAGGTCGATGTCGGTGACCAGCGGCGGCACCGCCTTGAAGCCTTTGAGAATGGGCGGCAGTTGATCTGGATCGGCCGGTTCAGCCGGGATGTCGATGACTTTCCGCATTGCCCACTGTTCACCGTCGCGATGCCACAGCCAGATCGACGAGGAGAGATCCTTCAGATTGACCACAGCGTTCATGAAGCCATGCGCCTTGGTCGGATCGTGCGCCGGGCGCAACTCCAGTGCCAGCTGATACTCCGGACCCAAATCGATGGTCTGCCGGTGCCGGCGGCGGTGCAGGTCCCAGAAGTGGACTCGTCGACCATACTTCGCACCCAGCAGAAGTTCCGGGTTGAGGCCGTCCTCGATCATGTCGGGCGTACCCCATTCGCTGGTGATCATCGTATCCTGGCCGAGATGCCACCAGACGTCGTAAGAGAGGAACTGCGGGCCGCGGTCGATCTCCCATTGGCCGAGCACGTCGAATGTCTCATGGTCGATAAGGAATACACCGCCCGGCCCACCGCCATTGCCCCCGCCGTTGCCGAGCGCGCTGACATAGATGCCCTCGGGACCGCAGTGCAGCGTGTGGGGGCGGGAATAGTTGGCGCGGGAGGCCAGTTGTTCCGGCTCGATCACCTTGGCGATCTTTGGATGGGCTGGGTCCGCCTTGGTGTCCACGATGTGAATGCGCGAGGACCGCAGCCCCGGTACGATGAGGTAGCGGCGCTCGACGTGCGGATGAGGCGCATAAGGGCACAAAGCGGAACTGCAGGCGTTCCAGCCGAAATGATGCAACTCGTCACCGACATTTGGCATGTCGAGGCGGCTGATGATCCGGCCGTACCCCGAAGAGCCGGGATCGACGTCGACGACACCGAGGGCATCCGGGCGGGCGGCGGTGTCCGTGTTCAACATCGCCACATAGGCCAGCCGCTCCGGGGGAGCTTGCATCGCCATACGTGGAGACGGATAGAAGCTGGGATCGGGGGTCCAAGTGGCCATGGAGGAACCTCTCAAGTCGCCACGCGCCTAACAAGGAGGGTATCGCGACACGGAGGTTCGTGATGCGAAGGAAAGGGGCTTGTCGGTTCTTCCATAAGTGGGTTTAGTCATCCCTATTTTGGTTCAGAATAATTGGGATAAACGCATGGTGGTCAGGTGGTGCTGGAACCCTGGCGCGTCTTATGCGCCATCCACATCCATAGGTCCCACGCCGATGGCCTGATCTGCGGGCTCCGTGAACGCGAGGACGGCCTTTCCATACCCATCCGCGCTGCGGACTTGCCGCATCCAGAGGCGTATTTTGGCACCTTCGCACCTTAACTTTCCCATGGAGGGGTGCCATGACCACGTCGGCAGCGAAAACCATCGATTTCAGTGACCTGAAACGAGCCATCGAATGCAGCGATGCCGACACACTGGTCCAGTTTTATACCGATGATGCCGAGATGATCATCGTCGATCGCAACCGTCCGCCCAGCGCGCCGATGACGCTGTTGGGCAAAGAAGAAATCACGGCATTCTGGCGCGATGTCTGCTCCAGGAACATGACGCATCGTGTCGGTCGAGAGGTGATTGGGGCGGACCGCGCCGCCTTCGTTGAGGAGTGCGCCTACCCTGACGGGTGCCATGTGATGTCGGCGATGACCCTCGAGCTGCGCGACGGTCGGATCGCCCGGCATCTTACTGTTCAAGCATGGGATGAGGTCAGCTGCGCGCCTGCTCGAACTTCCTGAAGCCTCCCTCCTATCCCATTGAGGGTTCCGTCAGCTCTACGCCAGGGCTGGCGAGTGGGCACAGGGCGGCCGGCCACCGGCGCGGTTGGTTAGGCGACGGCGAGCATGTCGCGCAGAGCCGCGACTCTCCGGACATAGACGGCCCGTCGCCGGGCGGCCGGGACGTGCTGCTTGCGCTTGGTCGCCGGCCGCAGGACGTTGCGCACCTCATCATGAACGCGGCAGAAGCGGTGAGCGCTGTTCGGCTGGTGGAAGCCGCGCATCGGCCGTGCGCGCCCTTTCAGCCCGCGGTGATGTTGCTCCAAATGGTTGTTTTGCACTTGGGGGCGGTTGAGCGGTCGGCGACGCCGGGCGATGACCGCCAGGTCGTCGGGGCCGAGGGTGTCATGGCGGCTGAGGCTACTGGTGAAGTCAGGGCGCGCGGCGGACTTCCCCCGGCGGCCCAGGCGGCATGGTCACAAACGCTCGGCGTGTAGGCTGAGCCGTCCACCAGTGTCAGCAGGCATGTCATTGCCCATCCTCCCTCAATGGGCCGGCAGGCGCTCCATGGCACCCGGTTTGTCGTGAATCGCCAGCTTGTCCACGATGGTTTCGCTGGCATGGTTCAGGCCGACGATTTCGACCTCGGCCCCTTCCCGGCGGAACTTCAGCACCACCATGTCGAGCGCGGAGACGCTGGAGATGTCCCAGATGTGGGCGCGGCTGACGTCGATGGTGACCGTCTCCAGTGCCTCGCGGAAGTCGAAGGCGGCGGTGAAGCTCTCGGCCGAGGCGAAGAACAGCTGTCCCTCGACGGTGTAGGTGCGTGCGGTGCCGTCATCCGACAGGACGGAGGTGACGCGGAACAGTTGGGCCACCTTGTCGGCGAAGAACAGGCCGGACAGCAGAACGCCGATCAGGACGCCGATGGCGAGATTGTGCGTCGCCACCACACCAACGACGGTCGCCACCATGACGATGCTGGAACTGCGCGGGTGCGTCCTCAGGTTCTTCAGCGAAACCCAGCGGAAGGTGCTGATCGATACCATGATCATGATGGCCACCAGCGCCGGCATGGGGATGAGGCGCACCCAGTCACCCAGCGCGACGATCAGGAACAGCAGGAAGACGCCGGCGCAGAAGGTGGAGAGCCGCCCCCGGCCGCCCGACTTCACATTGATCACCGACTGGCCGATCATCGCGCAGCCGGCCATGCCACCGATGAAGCCGGTGGCGACGTTGGCGATGCCCTGTCCGATGCACTCGCGGTTCTTGTCGCTGCCGGTATCGGTCAGATCATCGACGATGGCAGCCGTCATCAGGGATTCAAGCAGCCCGACCACCGCGATCCCGGCGGAATAGGGCAGGACGATCCACAGTGTCTCGAAGGACAGCGGCACCTGGGGCAGCAGGAAGACCGGTAGGGTTGAGGGCAACTCGCCCATGTCACCCACGGTGCGCACATCGAGGCCGAACGCGACCGACAGCGCAGTCAACACCAGGATGCACACCAGCGGCGATGGGACCGCGCGCGTCACCCGCGGCACCAGATAGATGATGGCGAGGCCGCCAGCGACCATGGCGTAGGTAAGCCAAGTGACACCGATAAGTTCCGGCAACTGAGCCAGGAAGATGAGGATGGCCAGGGCGTTGACGAAGCCGGTCATGACCGATTTCGACACGAAGCGCATGAGGACGCCCAGCCGCAACAGGCCACAGCTGACCTGCAGCACGCCGGCCAGCACGGTCGCGGCCAACAGGTATTGCAGACCATGGTCCTTCACCAGGGTGACCATCAGGACCGCGGTGGCCGCGGTTGCGGCGGAGATCATTCCCGGCCGGCCACCGACGATCGCGATGATCACAGCGATGGAGAAGGAGGCGTAGAGCGCGACTTTGGGATCGACTCCTGCGATGATGGAAAATGCGATGGCCTCCGGGATGAGGGCCAGGGCGACGACCAGCCCGGCAAGCACGTCACCGCGCACGTTGCCGAACCACTCCGTACGGAGTCGTTGCAAATTGAATGTCATGAAGCTCGTGGAAAAGGAGGGGCACGGCGGCTCCAAAGAAGCCAGCCGGCATCACGGCAGGATGTGTGAAGGCGCAACGCCCGCCACATGACGACCATCCCCAGGCGACCCAGCGGGGTCGGAGGACACTAAAGCGGATCGGTCAAGGCGGCGTATTGCGGTGCAGCATGCACCTTCCCTACCAGATCACGCTGATTGGGGCAACCAGGGACATGAAAGGATTACTGTGTTTCGACACTCCGCAGGAGCCCGACCCCGCTTGGGATGTCATCGGACGAAGCCTTCCGTTGCGGTCCGGCATAGCTTGGAGGACAGAGGCTCTTGGTTTGCCCCATTAACGTATAATCACGCCTGTCCTATGGCGCATCCCCATTACGGGCCACACACAATATTAAAATTACAAAGACTATAAAAATGAAATAACCTAACTATTTTTATGGTGCGTTCATCCCAAAATTGTCATTCTGCAACATGCAATCTTCTGATCAATGCTTCATCCGATTGGAGGGGGCATGTCACTAACGAAGATCGCTGTCTTCACAGCCACAATGCAAAACACGGGCGCTGAACTTTGGGTCACCGACGGCACGCCGTTGGGGACGCGCCTTATTGCCGACATCAGACCCGGCGAGGAGGGAAGCGCTCCCCAGGACGCTGTCGTTGCCGGCGGCAAGGTATTCTTCACCGCCGACGACGGCCTGCATGGACGCGAACTCTGGGTCACGGATGGCACCAGCAGCGGGACCCGGATGTTCGACGCTGCGGCCGGTGCCGCATCAGGCACCCCGGACGACCTGACTGTGGTCGGCAACCGGCTGTTCTTCACTGCGGACGATGGGATCCACGGCCGTGAACTGTGGGTGAGCGACGGAACCGCGTCGGGGACGCGGATGGTCGCTGACCTCATGCCGGGGATACAAGGGTCCTCCCCATCGGCGTTGACAGCTGCACACGGCCGGATCTACCTGCACGCAGACGGTGACACTCAGGATGGGATCTGGAGTTCCGATGGCACCGCCGCCGGAACTCTCCTCTTCCATGAGATGGCGCCGCTGCCCTCCTGGTCCTACGGCATAACGCTGGTCAGCATGAATGACGGAGGGGTGGCCTTTCACGAGGGGACGGCGTCCTGGCCTTCCAAGCTCACCTTCGTCAATGCCAACGGCACCGCGACGGCATTTGCGAACCTCATCCCCGACAGCGGGGCCGTCCGCTATTCCTCCTCGCCCGAGGGGATCGTGGTGTCAGTCACGAATGTGATCGACTGGACCGGGAGCATGGAGTGGCCTACCGCCGTCCGTCATTCAACCTTCTGGGTCACCGATGGCACGTCCGAGGGCACGCGCTACCTTGGCGACCTGACCATGCAGGGCTGGGACCTTGAGCGGATCGCCGGCGTGCGTAACGGCCATGTGGTGTTCACAACCGACATGGATACCTACCGGGTGGAACAAGGTTCTGCCTCGCTGATCGGAATTCTGGAAGAGGCTACTGGCAAGGTAAGCTTTCTGCCGAGCCAGGAACTCGCCAACCCGCTCGGATGGCTCGATACGGGACTGCCCGGCGATGATGGAGATCGCCTTCTCTTCTTAGACGAAAGCTATTGGTCGGGCTCGCAACGCCTGCTGGCGAGCGATGGCACACCTGGGGGCACCGCCGAACTTCATCAGAACGATTGGATGTACCAGGACATTGAGATTGCCGGCGGCCGGGCCTTCTTTCTGACGGACCAGAGCGGGGCCAATCCCGCTGCTCTGTGGGTGACCGATGGCACGCCCGAAGGCACACACAAGGTGCAGAACACATCGGGGGGAGGCTTCGGCGACAAGCTCCTCGGGGATCTTGATGGCCACATGCTGGGGTTCGATCGTGATTACGTCGCCAAAACCGATCGGTTCTTCCTGTCCGACGGCACGACGGACGGCACCATCGTACTCGCGGAGCTTCCCCCTGGAATAGGGAACGACTATTGGGATCACACGGCCAAGCTGCTCGGTGTCATCGCAGCACCGGACGGTATCCACCGAGGATCTGAAGGCAACGACACGTTGCTGGGCGGAGATGGTGCGGACCGGATTCATGGATTGGGTGGTGACGACCACATCTTGGCCGGTGCCGGGGACGATCGGTTGAACGGCGGCGCCGGCGCAGACTTCATCGACGGGGCGGAAGGTGCCGATCGCCTTTATGGCATGTCCGGGCGGGATGTCCTCGTGCCGGGGGCTGGGCGGGACATCGTGGATGGTGGTGTCGGCGATGATGTGCTGCTTGCCGAGCGGGACGGCGAGAGCGACCAATTCTTCTTCGCCCCAGGCAGCGGCGCTGATGTGCTGACTGCCCTTGACCCGCTGCTGGACGTCATCATTCTGAAGGGATTCGAGCAGGACATCGGTACGGCGGCATGGCGGGCAGAGCACGTCATCGAATTGGGGGGAAGCGTGCATGTCGATCTCGGAGGCGGAGACAGCATCCTCGTCCTGGACGCGATGGCACAGGACCTCCGCTTTACGGTCATCGACCCAAGCCTCTAACTGGAATGGCCCGAGATCCTTGGCGGTCACACCCGAGATTCTGGCCCGTTCTGGGACCGGATTTCCTGAGACGGGAAAGGGGCGCCGGCTCACATTTGGTGAGACGGAGTGTTGGTGCACGGAGGAGAGCCGGACCGGTTGGCGGGGTCGAACGCGCCGTGTAGAAGGGCGGCCTTTTCGTTCTGACCACCACCGCGGCCGGAGGCGCTTCGCAGGTCGGCCCGTTAATCGAGCAGACCCATGTCGGCGAACGCTGAGGCGCCCTGACCACATGGTGCGGACGACGCGCGAACAAACGGCTCCAGTCGGCAACGCTTGTTGAACAAATCCATCGCGGCCGGTCCGTTGTTTCCTGTTCAAGGCATGGATCCACACAGTCAACCATCAGGAGCAGCCATGGCCATTGCCGAAGGGTGGACGACGACGGTCCGGCGTTGCGGATGTCTGGCGGCCGTTGCCGTCCTGACGGGGTCTTGCGCCAACCCGCAGGCGGAGCTGGCGTTGCGCGCCCCAACGGCCATGGTCGGCATGAGCAAGGGGGATCTCATGGCGTGCGCCGGCGTACCGGAACGCATGACCGCCGGCGGCGACGCCGAGTTCATGGTCTACAGCCGGCAACAGACCCTCATCGACCGCGATGTCGATTGGGAGCCCAATCCATGGCTGGGACCGCGGGGACCGCTGCTCTGGGAGCCCGACGTGACGACCTATGTCCGGACCTACCGGTGCGAGGCCACGGTCGTTCTTCGTGAGGACCGCATCGTCGAGGTCCGCTACAACCAGAACCGCGACGCCACCCTCTGTTACCAGATCGTCGGCAACTGCGTGCGGTAAACGCGCAAGATCAGCGGTGTCGGATTGGGCCGCGCTTCATCCGGCCAAGCCAGAGATCGTCTCGGTCCGCATGCGCACGTTACTCAACATTCAGTATGCCAAGACGCCCGGCCGCAATTAGGTTTTCAGCATTTCCCCGTGACGATGCCGCCTGGACCGTGTTCTGGCGTGAGGAGAGGAGGCACCATGAAGGCTCACCGGCCCGCACCCCGGACCTTGTCACCATTCGCCCGCCCTGATGGGACCTGCGTTGGCCGCCCTCCGGAGGAGGACGATGAGGAGCCCGTCCCCGCCGCGCCAGCGGAACCCGAGGACGCTGCCGTCCAGCCTGCCGAGCCAATGAACCCGGCTTGACCCAAAGCGGGTCTTCTCCGCAATGGGTTGGAGGTGCGCCTCATGCTGCCCGGGCAGCGTGGGCTTTTTGAACCAGGCCAAGGGGAACGCGGATGAGTCCATGACCGACCTGGTGTGATTGGGTAAGCGGGACGAGCGTTCCATCCATTCGGCCGACCGGCACACCAGCATCCAAAGAGACGATCCCCGGCAGCATCCGTTTACAGGGTGTAGGTTGCCGGCTTCGGGCTCGACCATGAGCTGGGGAATGAACCATGCTGTTTCGCGATGTCGGCAAAGATGTGATCGCCATCCCACAGCCGAGCCATGCCTGGTTGTCGGGCCAACTGCTCCGCGCCTGGGGCAATGGGGTCTTCGCTCCGCCCGTACCCTACGAGGAGGTCTGCCTTGGGGCGGAACTGCACGACATCGGTTGGCTGTCCTGGGAAGCCTCCCCGACGCTGAACCCCCGGACCGCGCGCCCGCACAGCTTCCAGGAACTCGGCGCGGCCATCCATACCAGCCTTTGGACGGACGGGGTGCGCCGCGCGCTCGCGTTCGGGCGCTATCCGGCCCTTCTCGTCTCGCTGCACGCCGACACGATCTACGGCAGCTTTTTCGATTTCGCCAAGGCGCCGCCGGAGGATGCCGCGCTGGTTCGCCGCTTCCTGGACGACCAGCACCGCTTCCAACGCGCCTGCATCGAGGCGCTGTCGGGCAACCCGCGTTACACGCCAGCTCTCTCCCCGCCAGCGATCGAGCGCAACCGATTGCTTGTCGCCGCTGTGGACCACATGTCCTTGCAGATCGGATGGGGTCACACCAGCGAAGCGTGCATTCCCAATGTTCCGACCATCGGCGAGGCCCGGACGGAGATCCACCTCCGTTCACCGTCTGGCGACCCGACGGAACTGGCCGTTGATCCTTGGCCCTTCGCTGCCGACCATGTCGAGGTGGTCTGCGAGGGGCGGCTCCTGCGCGGCCGTTTCACCGACGAGCGGGCGATGCGTCAGGCGCTGAACGATGCGGAGCCCGTCACCATCTCAACTGTGTTGAGGCATCCGTAACGTCGGTTTATCCGCTCGGGCTGGAGCCATATAGAGTATTTGGCGTGATGGGTGCGCCGACCCGCAGCAAGTTGCCATCCGGATCAATGTAGCGTTGGTGCACGGAGGCGGTCGGTCGGTCTGTTCGTCCTTTCTGCTGCCAATTACGCCTTGCGAACCGAAACCGGGCGTCCTGCCTCGAGCATGCGGTTCAGGGCGGCGACGCCGATCATGGCCTCGGCTTGCTGGGCGGGCAGTGTCCGGGCGTGCAAGCGGTCACCGAGGATGCCCTTGTCGCGCGCCATAGCCGTTTCGCCACTGGACCGACGGCCGTATTTGACCTTCATCTGCCAGCCCATGCATCCGGTTTCGGCGATCCGCTGGATGTGACGATCGCGCTGTGTCGGGCTGTTGGCAGCGGTGTCTCTGGGCACCGCGGTGGCGCGTGGCGGAATGACCGTATGCTCAAGCAAGGGGCCGACCTGCGAAGCGCCGCCGGCCTCGGTGGTGGTCAGCACCGCACCCACGATGCTCAAGAACGCTGCGTCCACATACAGGTGCAGCTTTCGCCAACGCCGCGGCTGCCGGGCGCCACGCTTGACAGTCGGCCACTCGCCCGCGCCGTAGACCTTCAGGTCGGTGCTGTCGAGAACCAGGTGCACCAGCCCGTCTGGCAGCGCGGCCCGCAGGATCGGTGTCAGTATGGCCGAGCGCCGGCTCACGGTCGTGTGATCGGGCACCGGCAGGTCGAGCCCAAGCAGGTCCAGTAGAGACCGGAGCAGCCCCTCAGTCCGGCGGAGCGGTTGGTGGAACACCACGCGGACCAAAAGGGCGGTTTCTATGGCGAGGCCCGCGTAACGTGCCTGACCACCCGGGATGGTCCGAGGAGCCGCCCGCCAGCCGGCAAGCGCGGCCTCATCGACCCAGAAGGTCAGGCTGCCCCGCCGGCGCAGCCCCGCCTCATAGGACGACCAATTCGTCACCCGGAACGTCATCTCGGGGATGCGGTGGCGATGGGCAGCGTTGTGCTTGAAGGGCATGGCGGGCGCGGTGGTCAGAACGAAAAGGCCGCCCTTCTTCACGGCACGTCCGCCCCGCCAACCGGTCCGGCTCTCCTCTGTGCCCCAACGCCAATCAGATTCTGATCATTCTTTGAGTGAATGAAGCCTCCATTTATCAAATTTTGCGCTAGAAGATTCTCATTCGGAATGAGAGAGCAATATTGACGCCATTGAATTTAAAGACATTCACTTATCATTCTTTGGCTGAAGCACCACGTGCAACGTGAAACGGGCGGAGTCGAAAGGCTCCATCCGTTTTGTATCTCGGACATCCATGGCTTGGGAGTGGGGCATCAATGATCCGCATACGACCGGCAACCCCATGCGATGCCCCCGCCCTGCCGGGGATCGAGCGCAGTTCCGGCGTGATCTTCCGACAATGGGCGGGGCTGGAGTGGATTGCCGACGACGACGTCCAGTCGGAGGAGCGGCATCGCGCCCTGATCGCCGACGGCGTCGCATTCGTCGCTGAATTGGCAGGGTATGGACTCGCCGCCTTTCTGAACGGCACGGTGACTCCCGATGCCCTTCACCTTTGGCAGGTGGCCGTCCGCCACGACCAGCAGGGCCATGGCCTCGGGCGGCAATTGATCGAAACGGCCCAGCGCCACGCCGCCGGCCATGGCATCCCCTCCCTGACCTTGACCACCTTCAGGGCCGTGCCGTGGAACGAACCCTACTATCAGAGGCTTGGCTTCGTCACACTGGATGACGGGCAGCTCGGGGCCCGTCTGCGCGCCGTTCTGGACGCGGAGGAGCGGGCCGGGCTCCCCATCGCACAGCGTTGCGCCATGAGGAAAATGCTCTGATGGCGGCTCGCCGTGCGCCGCTCCGGGGTCCATGAAGAGTGCATGAAATATTTTATCTTCCAACAATTCGCCGGACAGATGCTTGAGTTGGCTGTAATTTTATTGCCTCGCTGCGTTGCACACTCTGCGTATCTGGTATTTGGTATGCCAGTGTAAGGTCGTCTCCATCAGACATGAGGGAGATGCACCATGGCCTACACCACCGCTTCGCACACCGATCACGACGGTCTTCTGTCGGGCATCGTCAAGGGCGTCCGTGAGTTCGTGAGCGCTTGGTTCGAGGCTTCCGCCGCCTATACCGTCTATTGTGAGCTGTCGGCTTTGAGCAGGGCCGAACTGGCCGCGCGTGACCTGCGCCGCGAGGACATCGGCCGCGTCGCCATGGACCTGCCGACGCTGATGCGCGAGTAACCCGTGCACGGTCTTCTCCAAGCCGGGAGAGCGCCGAACGCGTGACGGGTCAGGAGAGTGCCTTTTGCAGCTCCTCCTTGCTCATGCGGGACCGGCCGGGCAGGTTCCGCTGCTTTGCCTTCTCGTAGAGGGCCGCACGGGTCGCGTTCTCGTCGGCATGGTGCCGGAACGGCGCCGTCTTCCGGGCAACGTCGTCCGGCTGCTTGGAGAATTGTCTGCCCTTCTTCGTGTCGGCGCGCTTCTTGTCGCTGGTGCGCCGGTAGTCCGCTTTGGACAGGTGCTCGCGGGCCTGCCGGGGGAGGTAACGTTCCCCCGTTTCCCCGCTCGGCTTGCCGGAGCCCGTGCCCCACTCCTCGTCGGTCCACTGGCTCAGGCTGTTGTCCGCGCTTTTGGACCCCGCGTAGCCGCCGCCGCACCGCTTGTATTCCTGAACGGCCATCTGAGCCTTGCGGGCGGACCACTGGCCGGGCTCGCCGCCCTTGCCGCCTTTCAAGATGCTTGCCTTCACCGTCTCCCACAAATGGGGGTCGGTGCGCTCGGCGCCCGATGCCATGTCGCCCTCCTGCCTGTGACTCACGTCCACAAACAGGCCGACGGAGCGATGGTGCCGCGCCGAGGAGCGTTTCCGCCCCCCGGGACGCGGCGCGATCAGCCGCGCGCCGCCAGCTCCTCGTGGGTGATGCGCTGAAGCCCGCCCTCGGTGCCGACGACATAGACCTCGTCGGCGTTGCGGATGGTCGCCAAGCGGTGGGCGATGACCAGGGTGGTCCGCCCCTCCGCCAATTCCATCAGCGACTTCTGGATCTCCCGCTCGGTCTGGGTGTCGAGCGCGGAGGTCGCCTCGTCGAGGATCAGGATCGGCGGGTTCTTCAGGAACATGCGGGCGATGGTCAGGCGCTGCTTCTGCCCGCCGGACAGCTTCACGCCGCGCTCCCCGATGACGGTGTCCAACCCCTCCGGCAGGGAGGCGATCAGCCCGTCGAGATGGGCCCGCTGCGCCGCCTCCATGATCTCCGCGTCGCCGGCGCCGAGACGGCCGTAGGCGATGTTCTCGCGGATCGTGCCGCCGAACAGGAACACGTCCTGCTGGACGATGCCGATCTGCCGGCGCAGCGAGGCCAGCGTCATGGCGCGGATGTCCAGGCCGTCGATGGTGATGCGTCCCGCCATGACCTCGTAGAAGCGCGGCAGCAGCGAGCAGATCGTCGTCTTGCCGGCACCCGACGGCCCGACGAAAGCGACGGTCGACCCGGCCTTGATCGACAGGTCGATGCCCTTCAGCACCGGGCGCGCCGGGTCGTAGCCGAAGGACACGCCCTCGTAGCGGATGTCGCCCTTCAACGCCGGAGCCGCGATGGCGCCGGGCGCGTCGGCGATGTCCGGCTGGGTGTCGAGCAGCTGGGTGTAGCGGCGGAAGCCGGCGATGCCGCGGGGGTAGGTCTCGATGACCGCGTTGATCTTCTCGATCGGGCGGAAGAAGGTGTTGACCAGCAGCAGGAAGGCGAAGAACCCGCCCTGGGTCAGCTCGCCCACCAGCACGAAATGGGCGCCGGTCAGCATGACGACGATCAGGATCAGCCGCATGCTCATGTAGCTGAGCGTCATCGAGGCCGCCATGATCTTATAGGCGGCGAGCTTGGTGGTGCGGTAGCGGTCGTTGTCCTCGGCGAACAGCTTGCGCTCGTGGTCCTCGTTGGTGAAGGCCTGGACCACGCGCATGCCGCCGACATTCTCCTCGATGCGGACGTTGAAGTCGCCGACGCGGGAATAGAGCGACTGCCAGTTCTTCGTCATCCGCCCGCCGTAGCGGCTGGTCACGAAGGCGATCACCGGAACGATGGCCGCGGTGATCAGCGCCAGCGGCAGATGCACCACCGCCATCAGGATGAAGGCGCCGACGAAGGTCATGACTGCGATCAGCAGGTCCTCGGGGCCGTGGTGCGCCACCTCGCCGATCTCGTCCAGGTCGCGGGTGACCCGCCCGACGAGATGGCCCGTCTTGTTGTTGTCGTAGAAGCTGAAGGAGAGCTTCTGCAGATGGTCGAAGCTCTTGCGGCGCATCTCCGTCTCGATGTTCACGCCGAGCATGTGGCCCCAATAGGTCACGATGGCCATCAGCCCGCCGTTCGCCATGTAGATCGCCAGCAGCGCCACCGTGGCGGCGACGATCAGCGGCCAGTCCTGGGTCGGCAGGAGCTGGTCCACGAAGGCGCGCACGGCCATCGGGAATCCCAACTCCAGCAGGCCCGACAGGACGGCGCAGACGATGTCGAGGACCAGCAGGCCGGTGAAGGGGCGGTAGTAGGAGAGGAAGCGGCGAAGCATGGCTCTTCTCATTGCGGAACGGCAGAAAGGTGAACGGCAGAGGGGTGAACGGCAGAGGGGTGAACGGGACGGTTCACGGGGTGCGGGCGTCGGACCGGCCGAGCAGCCAGACCAGATAGGGGCCGGCGAGCAGCGCGGCAAAAAGACCAAGGGGCAATTGATAGGGGAAAGCGACGGTGCGGGCCAGCCAGTCCGACACCACCATCAGCCCGGCACCGACCAGGACAGCCCCGATCCCCTGCTGAAGCGGGCGGCCCAGCCCGGCCAGCCGGGCGAGATGCGGCGCAATCAGCCCGATGAAGCTCAGCGGCCCGACGAACAGCGCCGCTGCCGCGGTCAGCAGCCCGGCCAGCAGCACCAGCAGGACGCGGCAGCGCCGCACCGGCAACCCGACGGCCCGCGCCGTCACGTCGCCCAGCGGCAGAATCTCCAGCCACTTGGCGGTCAGCGGCAGGGTTGCCAACAGAAGCACCGCCACACCGGCGCAGAACCAGGCGTCGCCCGGACTGGCCTCGTTGGTCGAACCGCTCAGCCAGCGCAGAAGCGCGAAGGCCTGCGGCGTGCCGGTGGCGATGACCGCGGTCAGCACGGCGCTGCACAGGGCGCTCATGGCGATCCCGGCGAGCAAAAGCCGCTCCGGACCGAAGCCGGCGCGCAGCGACAGCGCCAGCATGGCGGCCAGGGTCAGCACCGCCCCCGCCGCCGACGCGGAAAGCTGCACGCCGAAGCCGGGTGCCGCGACGAGGAACAGCGCGGCGGTCAGCCCGACGCCGGCCCCGGTGCCGACGCCGAGGATTTCCGGGCTGGCAAGCGGGTTGGCGGTCACCCTCTGCAACACCATTCCGGCGGCGGCCAGCATCGCCCCCGCCGCCGCGGCGACCGCCACGCGCGGACCGCGCCAGCCCAGCAGCGTGTCGAGCAGCGGGCTGGTGGACAACGTCCAGCCGCCCGGCCCGTAGCCGACCGTGAGCGCGAGGCCCACGGCGACGGCGCCGAGGGCGGCGAACAGGGCGATCAGCCGGTAAGGGTGCGGGCTGCGGCGCGACGGCGCGGGACGGCTGTTCAGCGACGGCCATTCGAACA
This sequence comes from Azospirillum sp. UFLA03-27, assembly GCF_059803775.1. NCBI lineage: Bacteria > Pseudomonadati > Pseudomonadota > Alphaproteobacteria > Rhodospirillales > Azospirillaceae > Azospirillum > Azospirillum sp. UFLA03-27. The sequence goes on from NZ_JAUQTX010000021.1 coordinate 30,695, forward strand.
TGCGCAGGCGCGGCAGCAGCCAGAGCAGCAGCGGGCCGCCGAGCAGCGCCGTCGCCGCCCCGGTCGGCACCCGCTCCCCGTCCACCCCGGCCAGAAGCTGCACCAGCCCGTCGGTCAGCCAGAGCAGGAGCGCGCCGATCAGGGGGGCGGCGACCAGCCTCTGGCCCTGGGTCCGCGCGCCGCTGAGATGGGCCAGCGCCGGGGCTGCCAGACCAACGAAGCCGATCACCCCGACCTCCGCCGTCACGCTGGCCGCCAGCCAAACTGCGACCCCGATGACGCCGAAGCGCGTGGCGTTGAGGGCGACGCCGAGGCTGCGGGCGCTGGCGTCGTCCAACCCGAGGATGGCCAGCGGGCGCATCAGCAGAAAGGCAGCACCGATGCCGATCAGCAGCCGGACGGCAATGGTCAGCGTCGACCCCCAGCTCTGCTGGGCCAGCGCCCCGCCGCCCCAGATGAAGATGGAGAAGAGATAGTCGCCATTGGCGAGAATCAGCGCGGCGCTGCCCATCGTCGCGGTCAGGGCGACCATCATGCCGGCCAGCACAACGGCCACCGGCTCCAGCCCGCGCCGCCACGTCATGGCGAGGATCAGCCCGACCGCCGCCAGCCCGCCGGCCAGCGCCACCCCCTCCCGCGCGTGGTCCATCAGCGCCGGGGCGTAGAGCATCCCCAGCGTCAGGGCGAGCTGGGCGCCCGCCGACACGCCGAGCGTCGAGGGCTCGGCCAGCGGGTTGCGCAGCACGCGCTGGAGCAGCAGCCCCGACAGGCCGAGCGCCGCCCCGGCGACCAGCGCCACCGCGATCCGCGGCAGCACGCTGTGATAGAGGATGACACCGTCCAGCCAGGCGGCGTCCGGCGGCAAGGGAATGGATGGCGCCGCGGCGTGCCCGGCGACCTGCCAGACGGACAGCGCGGCGGCGGCCAGCGCCAGCCCGCTCCACAGCAGAATGCGGTTGAATGCCATGCGCTCAGCCATGCCGCGCGCCTTCCAAACGGAGCAGGGCGGCGGTGACGAGGCGGGCGAAGCGCAGGGCGGCCGGAAGCCCGCCGAAATGGTTGACCGGCTCGATCACGCTCACCCGCTTCTGCCGCACCATCGGCAGGGCCTGCCACAGGGCGCTGTCGTCCAGCCCGCGCACCACGTCGGAGGGCAGCGGCGGAACGACGATGGTGATGGCGTCCGGCATGCGGGCCAGCGCCTCGATCCCCAGCGGTGCCGCGGCGCTGTAGCTCGATTGCGACGCCCAGGCGTTGCGCAACCCCAACCGTTGGAGCACCGCGCCGAACATGCTGTCGTCGCCGAAGGCGCGGACATGGCGGGCATCGCCGAAGTTGATCGCCAGAACCGGGCGGCGGACGCCGCCGCGCAGGGAGTTGCCCAGCCGGGCGATCTCCGCGTCGGCCCCGGCGACGAAGGCGCGGGCCTCCGCCTCCCGACCCAACGCCCGGCCGAGGGTCAGCGCCGCTTCGGTGGCGAGCGTGTAGGGCGGCACGCCCGGCTGGTAGATCGGCAGCGACAGGGTTTCCGCCACCCGCTCCAGGCTGGCCCGCTGCCCCTCATAATAGTTGGAGGTGAGGATGAGGTCCGGCCCGGCCAGCGTCAGCGCCTCGTAATTGGGGGTGCCGCGCAGACCGAGGTCGATCACCGAGTCCGGGACCCCCGGCTCGACGACGACCTTGCGAAACTGGATCAGTTCGGTCGCGGCGACCGGCAGGATGCCGAGCGCCAGCGCCGTCTCCAGCCCCGCCCAGTCGATGGCGGCGACCCGCCGCCCGGACGCGGCGTGCCCGAGGCGGGGCAGCAGCGCCGCTCCGGCGGCCAGCCCCAGCGCGTGGCGGCGGGTGATCGTCGCCCGCCCCGTCACAGCACGCAACCGATCGGCTTGCCGGTCACCGGGTGCGGGACGGTCGTCATGGCGAGGCGGTAGATGGCCCCCAGCGTCTCGCCGGTCATGATGGTGTCCGGCGTGCCCTGGGCGATCAGCGCGCCGTTGCGCATGGCCAGGATCTCGTCGCAGACGCTGGCCGCCATGTTGATGTCGTGCAGCACGATGACCGCGCCGATGCCGCGCGCCCGGCTCAGCCGGCGCACCAGCCCCAGCAGTTCCACCTGACTGGCGATGTCCAGCGCCGAGGTCGGCTCGTCGAGCAGCAGGCAGCGCGTGTCCTGTGCCAGCATCATCGCCAGCCAGACGCGCTGCCGCTCGCCGCCCGACAGGCTGTCGACCAGCCGGTCGGCAAAGGAATCCAGGTGGGTTTCGGCGATGGCTTCCGCCACCTTGGCGGCGTCCTCCGCCCCGAAGCGGCCGAGCGCCCCGTGCCAGGGAAAGCGGCCGAGCGCCACCAGCTCCCGCACCGTCATGCCTTCGGCGGGCGGAGTGAATTGTGGCATGTAGGCGACGGTGCGCGCGAAGTCGCGGTCGCCGATCCGCGCGAGGTCCGTCCCCAGGCAGCGGATGCTTCCGCCGCCCGGCGGCTGCTGGCGGGCGAGCAGGCGGATCAGCGTGCTCTTGCCCGACCCGTTGGGGCCGACCAGCCCATAGATCCGCCCCTGCTCCAGCCGGAGCGACAGTCCCGACAGGATCGCCCGTCCGGCAACGGAGAAGCTCACGCCTGCGAGGTCGTAGAGGGGTTGGGTCAGGTCCGGGCTCATCGGTCTTTCTGAATGTTCCTACTGGAAACCCTCTCCCGTCCCGGGAGAGGGGGATTCAAGTCACCACGTCATGTTGACGGTCAGCAGGGCGGTCCGACCCTCGGCGTAGCCGCAGGAGAACTGGGTCTGGCAGCTCGCCACATACTCCTTGTCAAACAGGTTGGTCACGGCGAGATTCACGCCCCAGGCGGCGGGCTTGTAACCGATCCGCACGTCGAAGACGGTGGCGGCGGGGACCTTCAGCGTGTTCTCGTTGTCGGCCCAGGACGAGCCGACGTAGCGCACGCCGCCGCCCACCGACACGCCGTCCAGCGCGTTTTCCCGGAAGGTGTAGTCGAGGAAGGCCGAGCCCTGGACCTGCGGCACGATGTAGGGGGTCTTGCCGATCAGCGCCGGGTTGGCGTCCTTCTTGATGTCGAGGTCGAGCGCGGTGAAGGAAGCCACCGCCTTCAGGTTCGGCGTGATGTTGGCCTTGGCCTCAAGCTCGATGCCGCGCGAATTGACCTCGCCCAGCTGCGTCTCGGCGTTGAAGGGGCCGGTCACCACGTTGGTGCGCGTCAGGTCGAACAGGGCCGCGGTGAAGATGGCGTCCATCCAGGCCGGGCGGTACTTGACGCCGACCTCGACCTGCTGGCCGGTTTCCGGCTTGAACACGCCGGCCACCGCCGACGACCCCAGCACCGGGTTGAAGAAGGTCGAGGCGCTGACATAGGGCGTCACGCCGTTGGCGAACTCGTAGGCCAGACCGGCGCGCCCGCTGAACTTCCCGTCCTTGCCGTCGTAGGCGGGGGTGCCGTCGGCGTCGGTCGAGGCGATGTCGTAGCGACCGTTCAGCGTCACCAGGAAGCCCTGGCCGAAGCGCATCTGGTCCTGGAGATAAACGCCGAGCTGACCCATCGTCAGCTCCTGGTCGATGTAGGAGAAGCGCGGACCCTGCGCGGCGCCGTAGACCGGGTTGGTGGCGCTGATCGGCGTGGCCGAGCCGGACGCCTGCACCTGATCCATCTTGAAGTACTTGTAGTCGACGCCGACCAGCGCCGTGTGGGCGACCGGCCCGGTCTGCCACTTGGATTCGAGCTGGTTGTCGATCAGGAAGGTGTTGACCTTGGTCGTGTGCTCGAAATTGATGCGCGACAGCAGGTTGTCCGGGTCGGTCGGCACCGCCGAGAAGCCGTTGTAGCCGAAGGGATAGACCGTGACCTCGTGGACCCGGCTGTAGCCATAGCGGGCGTTCTGGCGGAAGGTCAGGTCGTTGTCGAAGCGGTGCTCGAACTCGTAGCCGATGGAAGCCTGACGGCGCCGGTACGTGTCGATGTCCGGCTCGGTGAAGTTGGCCTTGCGGTCGATGCGTCCGAAGGAGGCCGGCTTCACCGTGCCGACATAGGGCAGGAAGGCGCCGCCGTTGTGCGTCTCGTCGATGTCGGTGTAGTTGCTCAGCACCGTCAGCGTGCTGCGGTCGTTCGGCAACCACTTGAAACTCGGCGAGATGGTGCCGCGGAAGCCGTCCGCGAAGTCGGTGTAGCTGTCGCCGCCGGCAATGCGGCCGGTCAGCCGGTAGCTCAGCGTCGGGTCGATGGCGCCGCCGATGTCCAGCCCGAGATGGGCGGTGCCGTGCTGGTTGATCCCCGCCTCGACCGAGCGCACCGGCGTGTCGCCGGGCCGCCTGGAGACGTAATTCACCAGACCGCCGGGGTTGCTGCCGCCGTAGAGGACGGAGGAGGCGCCGCGCAGCACCTCGATCCGCTCCAGCGTGTAGCTGTCCACGAACTGGCCGCCGAAGCCGTAGCTGTAGAGCTGGAGCCCGTCCTGGTAGATGCCGGTCTGCGTCGCCTGGAAGCCGCGGATGAAGATCCAGTTGGTGTCGCTGTCCGGGCCGAAGGGCTGGCTGAAGACGCCGGGGGTGTAGCGCAGCGCCTCGTCCACCTTCTGCGCGCCGCGGTCGTCCATCTCCTCGCGCCCGATCACCGAGACGGACTGCGGGACCGCCTCCAGCGGAATGTCGGTCTTGGACCCCGTGGCCGAGTGGCCGGGAACGTAGCCGCGGACCGGGCTGGTCGCGGTGTCGGCGGCCCGGCTGCCCTCCACGGTCACCGGCGCCAGAACCGCCGGGACGGTGGCGTCCTGCGCCTGGGCGAGCGCCGGCACCAGCAGGGCGGCGAGCGCCGTGCTGCTCAAAAGGAGGCGGGTTAGTCGCTTGTTGGAAATATCACTCATCGCAATCGGCCTCGGACTGTATGCGGCATCCGCGAAACGCCTTCGGACCGGCGGGTCCCGAAGCGCCCTCGTTGTTGCGAATGATTAGCATGTGCATCAAGCGGCGCGATTGAACGGTCTTTGGATGGGTTGGACGATCTTCCGGCATTCGTCGCTTCCAGGGTACGTCGGGCGGTGCGCCGGGCGATGCCCCGGCTCAGCCGGTCTGGTTGCGCAGCCACGCGGCGGGCGTGGTGCCGACGATCTGGCGGAAGACGCGCGTCAGGTGCGCCTGATCGGAGAAGCCCGCCGTCACCGCGGCGGCGGCCAGCGTCATGTCCGATCCGGTCAGCAGGCTCTTGGCCCGCTCCACGCGGACCCGCATCTGCCATTTGTGGGGCGGCAGGCCGGTCGAAGCCTTGAAGGCGGTGCAGAAATGGGTGGTGGACAAGCCGGTCAGTTCGGCCAGTTCCTGCAATCGGATGGGACGACTGCAATGCTCCTCGATGTAGTCGGTGACGCGCCTCAACTGGCGCGGCGGCAACTGCCCCCGCTTGCGTTCGGCGACGGGCTCCGCCTGCGCGAGGCCGACGAACAGCGCGGCCATCAGGCTCTCGCCATAGAGGTCGTGCAGGTTCGCCGACGTCCGGCATTCCGCCGCGATCAGGCGGGCCAGCGCAAACAGCCGCTCATCCGCGAAATTCAGCCGCGGCCGTTCCATGCCCCGGACATCCAGCCCGTCCACGAAGCGGCCCCCCAGCACGGACATGTCAAAATGGAGATCGAGATGGGTGAGCCGGCGGACGTTCACCGTGCGCGACCACACGCGCAGGCCGGCGGGCACGTAACTCAGCGGCTCGCGCCGGCTGAGCCGGCCGGCCTCGCCGCGCCCGGGCGAGGCGGTGACATGCAGCCCGCCCTCCCCCACCTGATCGAGGACCACCACCAGCCGCGGGGCTTCGGAGACATACTCGCCCTGGCCGTTCTGATCGCAGGCGACGTTCCAGACGTCGGCGATCATCCCGTTCCAGGCGCGCCACTGAAGGTCCCCGAGGATGGTGAAGCCTTCCGTGCTGCTTTGCATTCTGGGATGGAACGGCATGGATCGGCCTCCCAGCCACCGGATTGAACAGATCCCCGGAATCCTCCCCCGAGCCGCCAGACCTATAGGGCAATATGCAATTGCGAACAAGTCGCATTCTTACTTGGTGCTTTGCCACGCGGGCGAAGTGTGGTGGGGGGGACGGCTGGGTAATGTGTAGATTGACCGGCAGGAGGCGCCGAGGCGTGGGGCAGGGCGTCAAAACGCAAGATTATGGGTGGGCTCTGGGGTCCGGTGATGGCGCTTTTCAGACATTCGGCACCCTCCACTGTCGCCTCCTGCCACCCAATTCCCGCTTGTCAAATGATGCCGCCCCCCGCCGACTCACGGCAAGCGCCATGCACCACCCCGCGCAGCCAGCGGTGGGCCGGGTCGGCGTCTTGCCGAGGATGCCACATCTGCGTCACCACGACCTCATCCAGGGCAATGGGAAGCGGCAGGGTGCGGACCCCGGCCACGCCCGCGGCGACCTGACGCTCGGACACCAGGGCGGTCAGGTCGGAGGCGCGGACGATCGCCAGGGCCGCCGGGAAGCTCGGCACGACCGCCGCCACCTTGCGCGCGAGGCCGAGGGCGGCCAGGGCCTCGTCCATCCGGTCCCGCACCAGCCCGCGCCGCGAGGTCAGCACATGCCCGCAGGCGGCGTACTGTTCCGGCGTCACCGTCCCCAACCGGGTCAGCGGATGGTCCTCCCGCACGGCGGCGACCAGCCGGTCGCGGAGCAGGCTCTGCACCTTCAGCTCCGGCGTGGTTTCCGAATGCACCCCGATGTCGAGGTCGATCAGCCCGTCGCGCAACGCCTGCGCGTCGCGGTTCCCCCGCGGCGCGAAGCGCAGCAGGACGCCGGGGGCTTCGGCGGCGACGCGGCCGACCAGCCGGGCGGCGTAGACCTCGATGAAGCTCTCGCTGGCGCGCAGGGTGAAGCTGCGCTCCAGCCGGGCGATGTCGATGACCTCCGCCGGACGCAGCACCGCGCGGACCTCCTCGGCGAGGCCGGGCACCCGCTCCCGCAGCTGGATGGCCCGCGGCGTCGGGACGAGGCCGCGTCCGGCCCGGACGAGCAGCGGGTCCCCGGTGACCTCGCGCAGGCGCGCCAGGGTGCGGCTCATCGCGGAGTCGCTGAGGCCGAGCCGTCGCGCCGCCTTGACGACGCTGCCCTCCGACAACAGCGCGTCGAGCGCGATGAGCAGGTTGAGGTCGGGATCGGCCATGGAGCGCGAGGCTAACACATGGCGTTCGATGCAGGAATAACCTGCACAGGCGGCGTCTTCCGCCATGCCACGCGGAGAGCGAGATTGATCCAACCCCTGTTGGAGACGCCGATGCCCCGTTCCCCCATCGCCCGAACGCCCGAAACCATGCACCCGAAAGGCCCGCATCCGGACGGGCTGCCCATGCCCCGCCGCGCCGTGGCCGGCGCGTCCGTCATCGCCGCGATCGTGCTCGTCGTGCTCGACGGCGCCATCGCCAACATCGCCCTGCCGACCGTCGCCGGCACCCTCGAGGTTCCGCCCGCCGACACCGTCTGGATCATCACCGCCTACCAACTGGCGCTGGTGATCGCGCTCCTGCCCGTCGGCGCCCTCGGCGAGAGTCTCGGGCACCGCCGGGTGTTCACCGGCGGGGTGCTGCTGTTCACCGCGGCCTCCGCCGGCTGCGCCCTGGCGCCAACGCTGCCCTGGCTGATCGCCGCGCGTTTCGTGCAAGGGCTCGGCGGGGCGGCGGTGATGGCGCTGGGCGTCGCGCTGCTGCGCTTCGTCTATCCGCAGCGGCTGCTCGGCGCCGCCATCGGCTGGAACGCCCTGGCCATCGCGCTGGCCTCGGCAGCAGGGCCGACGATCGGGGCGGGCATCCTCGCCGTCGCCCCCTGGCCCGTCCTGTTCGCGATCAACATCCCGGTCGGGATCGTGGTTCTGGCGACCGCCCGCGCGCTGCCCGCCGTCGCGGGAACCAAGCGCCGCCTCGATCCCGCCAGCGTCGCCCTCAACGCCGGATTCTTCGCCGCCCTGGTGATGGGGGCCGAAACCGTCGCGACGCAGCCCCTGCGCGGCGGCGCGCTGCTGCTGGCCGCGGCGCTCTGCCTTGCCGGGCTGGTCCGTCGCGAAAAGGAACGCGAGGCACCGCTGGTGCCGCTCGATCTGTTGCGGGTGCGCTCCTTCCGCCTGTCGGTGGTCGCCTCCGTCCTCTGCTTCACCGGCCAGATGGCCGCCGCCGTGGCCCTGCCCTTCTACCTGCAGCACGGGCTCGGCCAGGACATCGTCACGGCGGGGCTGTTCCTGGTGCCGTGGCCACTGGCGACCGCCGTCGCCGCACCCATTGCGGGCCGGCTGTCCGACCGGGTGGGAACGGGTTGGCTGTGTGCCGTGGGCGGCCTTCTCCTCGCCGCCGGCCTTGCCCTGACGGCGGTCTGGCCGCTCGGGCAGGACCCGCGGCCGCTGCTGGCCTTCATGGTGATGTGCGGTTTCGGCTTCGGGCTGTTCCAGACGCCCAACAACCGCAACATGCTGCTGACCGTGCCCAAGACGCGCAGCGGCGCCGCCGGAGGGATGCAGGGCACCGCGCGTCTGGTCGGGCAGACCGCCGGCGCGGTGCTCATGACCGTGCTGTTCTCGCTCCTGACCAGCCCGGAGGCGGCGCCGCGCCTCGGCCTCGCCGTGGCCGCCGCCCTCACCCTGGCGGGCGGGCTGACCAGCCTGCTGCGCGTTCCCCCGCGCGGCGCGGCGGAGGCCGTGGAGGCGCCGGCCCCCGGCCGCTGAGCCCGGCCGGTGATCCTTCTCTTCGGGGATCGTCAGCCGCGCCGCGCGGCCTCGATCGCGGCGACGTCGATCTTCGTCATGCCCATCATCGCCGCGAAGGCGCGCCCGGCTTCGTCGCCGCCGGCCGCCAGCGCCTCGGTCAGCACGCGCGGCGTGATCTGCCAGGAGACGCCCCAGCGGTCCTTGCACCAGCCGCAGGCGCTTTCCTGCCCGCCGTTGCCGACGATGGCGTTCCAATAGCGGTCGGTCTCCTCCTGGTCGTCGGTGGCGATCTGGAACGAGAAGGCTTCGTTGTGTTTGAACGTCGGCCCGCCGTTGAGGCCGAGGCAGGGAATGCCGGCGACCGTGAACTGCACCGTCAGCACGTCGCCCGCCTTGCCGGACGGGTAATCGGCGGGCGCGCGGTGGACGGCCCCCACCGCGCTGTCGGGAAAGACCGTGGCGTAGAAGCGGGCCGCGGCCTCCGCGTCCGTGTCGTACCAGAGGCAGATGGTGTTTTTGGCGGTCGTCATGGCGTGTCCCTTCCCTGTCGGTGCGTTGCCGATGCGCGTGAGGATACGCCGCCGCCCTTGTTGACGGGAAGGTTGCAATCCCTTTCGCAGAGGTGGCGCATGAGCGACCCGAAGAAGCCGGACGACACCGCCGTCCATCCCCCGCGCAGCTACGACCCCGACAGCCAAAAGCCGGCGAGCGACCGTGACGAGGCCGCGTCCGGCACGCCGGGAACCGGCGAGGACATCGACCCCAGGACCGGCGAGACCTTCACCGAGGGCATCGGCGGCGCCTGACCGCCCTTATCGCCCAGGCATTATCGTCCGGCGGCTAAAGCCTGCATGGTCACGCGGGCGGCGCTGGCGATGTGCTCGTCGTAGAGCTGGCGCGTGCGCACCGTGTCGCGGGCGGTCATCGCCTCGAATATCTCGCGGATTTCGCGGATCGTGTTGGGCAGCCGCCCCGGCTCGGCCAGCGACACCCCGCGCAGCAGCTGAATGCGGTTGTGCAGCGCCTTGAGGATCTGCGCCATCGTCGGGTTGCCGCAGCCGGCGATCAGCGTGTCGTAGAACATGGTCTTCGCCGTGCGGATGCGCGACGGCACGCCTTCCGCCGCCGCCGCCTCGAAGGCCGCCATGGCGTCGGCGAGGATCGCCCACTGCTCCGGCTTGGCCTGGGCGATGAACTCCGCCGCCGCCAGGCTCTCCAGCGCCCCGCGCACCTGATAGATCTGCCGGACATCCTCCGCCGTCAGGGTCACCACCTCCAGCCCGCGCTGGGGCACGTTGTGGACCAGCCCCTCCGCCTCCAGCTGGCGCAGGGCCTCCCGCAGGATCGGGCGGCTGACCTGCAGCGTCTCGCACAGCTCGCGCTCGACCAGCCGGTCGCCGGGCGAATAGCGCCCGTCGGCGATGGCCGCGCGCAACAGGTCGATCACCTGCTGGCGCAGGGGAGCGGCGACGCGGACAATATTTATCGGCAAATTTGACATAAAATTTCTCTTCTTGTCAGACAGTATGACGATATGCTTGCGCCACACTACCACCTTCGATTAGCATACGTATCAACGACGGTCCAAGGCGGCGGCCCAGAGGGCCAAACGCCACACCCACCACACCATACCATCACCTCGCACACAGGAGGCAGGCGTGCAGCGGAGTGCACAAGCGAGCGCCGTTTCAAAAAGCGCCGGCGAGCCTGAGGCCGCGTCCGACCCCAACCGGCAGAGGCGCCGCGAGCGGCTGCTTCAAATCGGCACGCTGGTCCTGCTGCTCGCCGTCTGGGAATTCGCGGCGCGCGACGCGAACAAGCTGCTGGTCGCGGTGCCCAGCGACATCGCCGTGGCGACCTGGGAGCTGCTGCTGAACGGCGAGCTGCTCTCGGCGACGCTGGACAGCATGTCGACCTTCGTCCTGGGCTTCGTCATCGCCTCGGTCATCGGCATCGTGGTCGGCTTCGCGATGGGCACGAACCGCACGGTGGAGGTGATCCTCGATCCCTACATCAACGCGCTCTACGCCATGCCGCTGGTGGCGCTGATCCCCATCCTGATGCTGTGGGTGGGCATCGGCTTCCTGGCCAAGATCACGATCATTATCCTGTTCGCGGTCTTCCCGGTGATC
>NZ_JAUQTX010000220.1:0-11195 GCF_059803775.1 Azospirillum sp. UFLA03-27
ATAGCTGTTATAGTCTCGTGGGCTCGGAGATGTGTATAAGAGACAGCTCCCCCGCCCAGCGGAGGAGGGTTAGGGTGGGGGCAAGCCGCCCCCCTTGAAGCCCTCCCCTACGCCGACGTCCGCGCCAGATGGTGCCCGATCACCGTGCGCAGCTTGTTCAGGCGGCGCGGCAGCTTGCGGAGCTGGCGCAGCACGGCGGGCTGCGGCGGGTTGATCGGCTCGCTCAGCAGGTCGGGGGCCATGCGGCGGATCAGTTCCGCCTGATGCTGGCTGGAGCGGCGGACGTCCACCGGCATGGCCAGGGCGATCGCCAGGAAGTCCGCGCAGTTGCCGACCTGGAAGAGCTGCCGACCGGTCAGGTCCACCCCCTGGTCGATGGCCGACAGCCAGCCGGCCACCCGCTGCTCCAGATAGAAGCGGTCGCGCAGGTCCATCGTGCCGCCCGGCAGGACGTCCGGCGTCTTCACCACCCAGGCCAGCCACTCGCGCAGCGCCTCGCAATGGGACGGCGGGTTGTAGAGCTTGCCGCGGAAGGCGTCGAACATCCGGGCGGCGGTGTCCTCGCCGTCGGCGGCGAGGCCCGGCGGAATCTGACCCCAGTAGAAGCAGCGCGCCACCTCGAAGACGCCGCCGTGCAGGACCACGGCACCCTCCGGCACGCCGTCCCAGGCGCCGTTGGCGTAGAACTCCCCGTCCATCGCCGCGGTGTGACCGCCGGTGTGGGCGGCATAGTCCCGCGCGCGCTGGGCGTCCAGCGGGGGGCAGGGGATCAGGTGATGCTCCACCCCGGCCAGCCGGGCCAGCTTCGGCGGCAGCTTGCGGTCGCCCGGCGTCAGGTCGCGATGGTCGAAGGTGAAGGTGGCGAAGGGCACCTCGGCCTTCTGCGCGGCGGCCAGCAGCAGCCGCGTGTCGTAGCCGGCGGTGAGCTGGAGCATCAGCGGGCGATGGCCGCCCTCCGGTCCCGACAGCCTCCGGTGCAGGTTGCGGATGGCGGTGACCAGGATGGATTCCATCCGCTCATAGGCGAGCGAGTCGGAAAAGCCCGGCGGAACCGCGGGAAAGGGCCGGCGGAAGGTCAGGAAGCCCGGATCGTCCATCGGGCGGGCCGGGTCGAGCACCTGGGTCGGCAGCAGCCGGCGCACCCCCGCCAGCCCGGAGCCGGGCAGCGGGTACCAGTCCAGCCCGGCCTCGTGCGCCAGCGGGCGGCGGAAGCTCGCCTCCTCGCCCAGCAGTTCGGCCATCACCCCGGCGCTGGAGGTGAGCGTCAGGGCGCCATCCACCATCCCGTAGAAGCAGCCGAGCGTCCCGCCGGTGTCGAGATGGACCGCGCGGTTGTTGAGCAGCAGCCAGCGTCCCGTCCAGGAGCGGCACAGCTCCGCGATGTCCCCGGCGCGCGACGCGGCCAGCGCCTCCACCGGGTCGGGGCGCGCCGGGTCGGTCTGCACGGGCAGCCCCAGCAGATGCCAGACCGTCTTGTCGGCGCCCAGCACGCGCCGGACCGGCAGGTCGGGACAATGGGACAGGACGAGCCCGCCGATGTCACGGCTCACCCAATCCGGACGGAGCGCGTGGGTGTTTTTGGACACGATGAATTGCCGCCGGTGCAGCATGCCGACTTCCCCCGGACCTTTCGCGAATGTCAGGGGGTAAACACGCCGCACGGCAAGGGAGGCAGGGCCCTACCCCTTTTCACCCTCCTTTGCGCCACCCTTCTTGCCTTCGCCCATCCGAACGGAGAATATTTCCCACGCTTGGGTGGCAGCGCGTGATTGACTCCGGGGGTCGGTACCTCTATACAGCGGGGCTCATTTTTTGCCCTGAGATCGAGGAGTATGGTGCCGTGAAACGCACGTTCCAGCCCAGCAAAATCGTGCGCAAGCGCCGGCATGGCTTCCGCGCCCGCATGGCGACCGTCGGTGGCCGCAAGGTGATTGCCCGCCGTCGCGCCAAGGGCCGCAGTGTCCTGAGCGCCTGATACGCATGGCGGCGCCGGACCCCAGGGTCGGGCGCCTGAAGCGGCGGCCGGAGTTTCTGGCCGTGGCCGGTACACGGCGCAAGCATGTGGCTCCCGGCCTTATCCTGCAGGTGCGCCGACACGACGAACGGCAGCGGCCCGCCCCTGGCGAGCCGCCGATTCGTCTTGGCCTGACGGCGAGCCGCAAAGTGGGGAACGCGGTCGTGCGCAATCGCGCACGCCGCCGCCTTCGCGAAGCGGCCCGTCAAATTCTGATCGCCCACGCGGCCCCCGGTCACGATTTCGTGCTGGTGGCCCGCGCCGCGACGGCCGAACGGCCGTGGACGGAGCTGCTGGGCGATCTGATCGCGGCGCTGAAACGCCTCGGTCTGTGGCGCGACGTCTCTAAGAGCGACGCGTCCAGGAACGAGGTGAATGGCGGGCCAAACGCCGTCACACCCAACGGCGGGACCGGCAACGGTTCCGGCGGCGGGGAGGTCGGCGCGTGAGCCCGCTCGCCTATTTTCTGCGCGCGCTCGTGGTCGGCTATCAGTGGACCCTGTCGCCCTTCATCGGGTGGCACTGCCGATTTCAGCCGACCTGTTCAAACTATGCGCTGGATGCGCTATCTAAGCACGGAGCGATCCGGGGCAGTTGGCTGACCGTCCGGAGGCTTCTGCGCTGCCATCCCTGGGGCGGGTGGGGATATGATCCCGTGCCCGAGCCGGGGCGGTCCACCCGCTGTTCGCACGGGCCGGACGACGCGGCGCATCGATGCAGCAATTCGCATGCCGGCCTGAAAACCGGCGTTCGGCCCCCTTCTTAACAGAAGGCCCACGGCAACCGGGATGCCATGACCGATCAACGCAACCTCATCCTCGCGATCGCTCTGTCGATCGCCATCCTCCTGGGATTCCAGTATTTCTACGATGGACCCCGGGTGAAGCAGCAGCAGGCTGCGCAGCAGGCCGCCCAGACGGAGCAGTCGGTCGCCCCCGGCGCCGCGCCCGCTCCGGGCGCCGCTCCCGGTTCGGTGCCCGGCACGGCGGCTCCCGCCACGGTCCGCGACCGCGCCGGCCTGCTCGCCGAGCAGATGGCCGCCGGAACGCGCGTCAAGATCAACACGCCGTCGCTGCACGGATCGGTCAATCTGGTTGGGGGCCGCATCGACGACCTGACGCTGGCCGACTACCGCGTCACCCCTGATCCCAAGAGCCCGGAAATCGTGCTGCTGGCCCCCGCCGGCACGCCCGAGGCCTATTACGCCGAGTTCGGCTGGGTTCCGGAGGACAAGTCACAGCCGGTTCCCGGCGCCGACACCCGCTGGACCGCCGCCGGCACCGCGCTGACCCCGGACCAGCCGCTGACCCTGACCTGGGACAACGGCAAGGGTCTGGTGTTCGAGCGGACCATCGCGGTCGATCCGAACTTCATGTTCACGATCACCCAGAAGGTGCGCAACACCGGCTCCGCCCCGGTCAGCCTGCTGCCCTACAGCCTGGTCAGCCGCGCCGGCACGCCGCACACCGACGGCTACTACATCCTGCATGAAGGCCCGCTCGGCGTCTTCGACGGCAAGCTGAACGAGCACAAGTACGACGACCTGCGCAAGGCCGGCACCATCTCCGCCCAGTCGACCGGCGGCTGGATCGGCATCACCGACAAGTATTGGCTGGTCTCGCTGGTCCCCGACCAGAAGGCCCCGATCACCGCCCGCTTCGTCCACTCCGCCCCCGGCGCCGCCGACCGCTATCAGGTCGACACGCTCGGCAAGGCCGTGGAGGTCGCCCCCGGCGCCACCATCGAACTGACCGACCGCCTGTTCGCCGGCGCCAAGCAGGTCCGGCTGCTCGACGACTATTCGGACAAGCTGGGCATCGCCAACTTCGATCTGGCGATCGACTTCGGCTGGTTCTACTTCCTGACCAAGCCGTTCTTCTACGGGCTGGACCTGCTGGGCCGCCTGTTCGGCAACTTCGGCATCGCCATCCTGGTCTTCACCGTGATCGTCAAGGCGGCCTTCTTCCCGCTGGCCAACAAGTCCTATCACGCGATGGCCAAGATGAAGAAGCTGCAGCCCAAGATGATGGAGCTGCGCGACCGCTTCGGCGACGACAAGGTCCGCCTGAACCAGGAGATGATGGCGCTCTACAAGCGCGAGAAGGTCTCGCCGGTGTCGGGCTGCCTGCCGATCCTGATCCAGATCCCGGTCTTCTTCGCGCTGTACAAGGTACTGTTCGTGACCATCGAAATGCGGCACGCGCCGTTCTTCGGCTGGATCCACGACCTGTCCGCGCCCGATCCGACCACCATCTTCAACCTGTTCGGTCTGATCCCGTGGCAGCCGCCGCACATCCTGATGCTGGGCCTGTGGCCGATCATCATGGGCATCACCATGTACTTCCAGCAGAAGCTGAACCCGGCACCGCCCGATCCGGTGCAGCAGAAGGTGTTCCAGTTCCTGCCGATCATCTTCACCTTCATGCTCGCCAGCTTCCCGGCTGGTCTGGTGATCTACTGGGCCTGGAACAACACCCTGTCCATCGCCCAGCAGTGGATCATCATGCGGCAGGACGGTGTGAAGGTGACCTGAGGGTTCTCTTCACCTGATACCCGGCTTCCCTGACTTCAGGGCATCGACCGCCGGCAAGCGCCTCCCTTGACGGGCGTTTGCCGGCGGTTATGTTTTGGGCCGGTCACGATCATCCGTACCCCGTGTCTTTCGAAAGCGCCGTCCATGACCTCTTCCAGCAGCTCCCCGATCTCCGGTTTCGACGAGGAGGCCCTGGAAGCGGGGCGGCTTCTGTTCGCCAAGGAATGCGACTTCATCTGGGGCGCCCAGACGGCGGAGCAGTTGCCGGAGGCCGACCTGCCGGAGGTCGCCTTCGCCGGACGGTCCAACGTCGGCAAATCCAGCCTCGTCAACGCGCTGACCGGGCGCAAGACGCTGGCCCGCACCTCCAACACGCCGGGCCGCACCCAGCAGCTCAACTTCTTCAACCTCGGCAACCGGCTGAAGCTGGTCGACATGCCCGGCTACGGCTACGCCAAGGAGTCGAAGGAGAAGATCGAGATCTGGAACGACATGGTCCGCCGCTTCCTGCGCGGCCGCGTCACGCTGCGCCGGGCGCTGGTTCTGGTCGATTCGCGCCACGGGCTGAAGCCCAACGACGAGGAGATCATGACGATGCTCGATCAGGCGGCGGTGCCCTACGTCGTCGTCCTGACCAAGTCGGACAAGGTGCGGTCGCAGGAGCTGGCCGAGGTGAGCAAGCGCACCGTGGCGGCCATCAAGAAACACCCGGCCGCCTTCCCGGAGATCCACGCCACCAGCGCCGAGAAGGGCCAGGGCATCGCGGAGCTGCGGGCCAGCCTCGCCCAGCTCGCCAGCCTGGGATGACCCGATGCCCGTCGAGCTGACGCCGGCCCTGCTGTTCCTCATCCAGGCCATCCTGCTGATCGCCGGCCCGTTCCTGCTGTGGCGGCTGTCCGGCCTGAAGCATGTGGCCCCGATGGTGGTCATCCAGATCCTGTTCGGGATCGCGCTCGGCCCGTCGGTTCTCGGGCAGGCCGCCCCGGAAATCTGGCAACCGCTGTTTGCCAAGGGATCGCTGGCGCCGCTCTCCGGGCTGGCTCTGCTCGCCGTGGTCTTCTTCGCCTTCCTGACCGGGCTGCATCTCGATCTGGAGGAGTTCAAGGGGCGCGGGCGCGCCTTCGTCGGGATCAGCCTGTCGAGCATGATGGTGCCGACCCTGCTCGGCGGGGGGCTCGGCTGGTGGATCGTCGGCGCCTTTCCCGAGATGGCCGGGCCGAAGGCCGACCCGCTGTTGTTCGCAGCAGGCTTCGGCATCTGCGTCGGGGTTACCGCCCTGCCGGTGCTGGGGGCCATCCTGCGCGAGATGGGGCTGATCGGGGAGCGGGTCGGGCGGCTGGCGCTGGGCTATGCGGCGGTCAACGACGCGCTGCTGTGGCTTCTCATCACCGCCGTGCTGGCTCTGGCGGCGGGGGGAAGCGGCGGCTTCGCCGGGGTGGCGTGGATCGCCGTCCTCGGCTTCGCCTATCTGGCCGCGACGGAGCTGTTCGCGCGCCCCCTGCTGACCCGGCTGATGAACCGCATCGCCCCGGACGGCTCGGTCGGCGACATGGTGGTGGTGGTCACCTGCGCCGCCCTTCTCGGCTCGGCCGCAGTGACGGAGCTGATCGGGCTGCACTACATCCTGGGCGCCTTCGTCGCCGGCACGGTCATGCCGCGGCGGCTGGCGGCGGCCATCCTGGACCGGCTGGAGCATTTCGCCACGCTGATCCTGCTGCCCTTCTTCTTCACCCTGACCGGGCTGAAGGTCAATCTCGACCTCGCCGCCTCGGCGCAATGGTGGGTCTTCGCGCTGGCGACGGTGGCGACCATCCTGGGCAAGGTCCTGGGCACCGCCCTGCCCGCCCGGCTGTCGGGCGAGAGCGCCGCTGATTCCTGGCGGCTCGGCACGCTGATGTCCTGCAAAGGGCTGATGGAGGTCATCGTCCTGACCATCCTGCTGGAGGCCGGGGTGCTGTCGGAGGCCTGCTTCTCCGCCATGGTGCTGATGGCGGTGGTGGTCACCGCGCTGACCCAGCCGATGACCCTGCTGGCCGGGCGGATCGCCGGCCGCCGGGCGGGTCACGCCGGCACAGCCTGACCCGTCAGCCGGGTTTCCGCACGTTTCCGGTCACCACCGGATCGGCGCCCGGCCCCTCAGACCCGGCCTTTCCGTCCCCGCGCGCCTGCTCCTTCAGCGCCTTGTTGGCCTCCGTCACCTCCTGCGCGTCGGAGGAGCCGTAGATCTCCTCGGCCCGCCGGGCGGTCTCCTCCATCTCAGCCTTGTGAGCCTCGGTGAAGGGGTTGCGCGGGGTCGGCATGATGCGGTCGTTCATGGCACCGTCCTTTGCGGTTCATCCTACCCCGGGCGAACCGCCGGGCGCGGCCGAGGGTTCCCGGACGCGGCGCCCGCCTGAAAAAGCCCCCTAGGCACCCCCCGCGCTTTCCGTTAAAGAGTCGGCGGAATCTCACCCGATTGGCCCACCCCGACGAACGGCTCCATCCCGTGCAGAACACGACCCGCGACGAGTGGCTCGCCAAGGCCCGCACCCTGTCCGAAGCCCTGCCCTACATGCGCCGCTACGCCGGGCGCACCTTCGTCATCAAGTACGGCGGCCACGCCATGGGTGACGACAGCCTGGCGGAAAAGTTCGCCCGCGACATCGTCCTGCTGAAGCAGGTCGGCATCAACCCCGTGGTCGTGCACGGCGGCGGCCCGCAGATCGGGCAGATGCTGCAGCGGCTGGCCATCAAGTCCAGCTTCATCGACGGCCTGCGCGTCACCGACAAGGAGACGGTCGAGGTGGTCGAGATGGTGCTGGCCGGCTCCATCAACAAGCAGATCGTCGCCGCCATCAACAACGCCGGCGGCCGCGCCGTCGGCCTGTCGGGCAAGGACGGCAGCCTGATCACCGCGCGCAAGCTGCGCCGCACACAGCGCGACCCGGACAGCAACATCGAGAAGGTGCTGGACCTCGGCTTCGTCGGCGAGCCCTATCAGGTGAACCCGCAGATCCTCACGTCGCTGGCCCAGTCGGACATCATCCCGGTCATCGCCCCGATCGGCTTCGACCGCAACGGCGACACCTACAACATCAACGCCGACACCGCGGCGGGTGCCGTCGCCTCGGCGCTGGGCGCCACCCGCTTCTTCCTGCTGACCGACGTCGCCGGCGTTCTGGACAAGAACAAGGAGCTGGTGCCGCGCATGTCGCTGGATCAGGCGCGCGCCGCCATCGCCGACGGCACCGCGACCGGCGGCATGATCCCGAAAATCGAGACCTGCATCGACGCCGTCGAGCAGGGCGTGGACGCCGCCGTCATCCTGGACGGCCGGGTGCCGCACGCCCTGCTGCTGGAGATCTTCACCGAGGGCGGCGCCGGCACGATGATCGGCCGCGAGTGACCGCATAAGCGAAGGGGACCGGCCATGTCCGATGTGCGCAAGGACCTGCTCCGCCAGATGAAGGCCATCCGCGAACGGATGGACCCGAAGCTGCTGGAGCGCGCCAAGCTGTCGGTCTTCGGCAAGGTCCCCTACGACCGCGACTCGGCGAAGGAGGCGGTCGGGCATTTTCTCGACTCCAAGGACGACGGCGGGGCCTTCCGGCGCAAGCTGGAGGCCGCGCTGCGCCAGGACGGCGCACCCGTCGACCTGCCGGATGGGGACGCCGCGAGCGACTCCTCCGGCCCCGCCGAGGAGCCGTCCCAGCCGCGCAAGCCCCGCCGTTTCGGCCGCCTCCTCTAAGACCCAGGGGGCCGCCATGCTCCACGTCTTCGCCTGCGACGGTGACCGGCTGCGCTGGGCCCGCGAGGCCGAGGGCGTCAGCACCCCGCTGCCCGCCGAGGCCGTCTGGCTCGATCTGCAGAACCCGACGCCGGAGGAACTGGCCCGCGCCGAGGCGCTGATGGGCATCAAGCTGCCGACTCGGGAGCAGATGGCGGAGATCGAGGAATCGAGCCGCCTGCGCATCATCCCCGGCGCCGTGCACATGACCGCGCTCGTCCTGGTCTGGGCCGACACCGACCAGCCGCGCATCGTGCCGGTCAGCTTCGTCCTGGCCGGCGGGCGGCTCGCCACCATCCACGCCGTCGATCCGCAGCCCTTCCTGGCCTTCCGCCGCCGCGTCACCCGCAGCGGCGGCGCGGAGTTGACGGCCGAGGCGGTCCTGGCCGCCCTGCTTGATGGCGTGGTGGAGCGCACCGCCGCCGTTCTGCGCCGCGTCGGGCTGGAATTGGACACCATGGGCAGTCGCGCCTTCCGCGGGCGCGCCCTGCCGGTCAAGGGCGAGCGACGGGACGACACCCGCACGCTGAAGCGCATCGGCCACACCGGGCATCTGATCGGCAAGGCGCATGTCAGCCTGTCGACGCTCAACCGCCTGCTGACCTTCCTGGCCCGCGGCGAGGGCTGGACCCCGGCCAAGCGGACCCGGCGCTGGGCGCGCGCCGCTTTGCAGGACGTGACGGGACTCGGCGAATACGCTCAATTCCTGTCGGGGAAGGTCAGCCTGCTGCTGGACACCACGCTGGGCCGCATCAACGTCGAGCAGAACGAGATCATCAAGATCGTCTCGATCCTGACGGTCACCCTGTTCCCGCCGACGCTGGTCGCCAGCATCTACGGCATGAACTTCGCGACCATGCCGGAAAAGGACTGGACGTTCGGCTATCCGCTGGCGGTGATGCTGATGATCCTGTCGGCGACGCTGCCGATGATCTACTTCAAACGGCGGCGCTGGCTGTAACCCCCGCTCAGCCGATGGCGAGCGCCAGCGCCCAGCCCAGCACGACGAGGTTGACGGTCAGCGTGACCGCCATGCCCGGCGCCCGCACATAGGGGTGGATCAGGTAGCCCGCCCAGAACAGCAGGCGGCCCAGCACGAACAGCGCGGTCGCCAGTCGGGCGAATCCCAGGTCGGGCAGCGGCATCTGCGCCACCAGCGCCGCCAGGGCGGGCACGAAGATCAGCGTCTGCTCCACCGTGTTGGTCAGCACGCGCTGGCTGACCCGGTGGAAGCGCGACTCGGCGTCATCAATCGGGTTCAGGGCGACGGAGCGGGCGCGGGCGACCAGCACCCCGCCCACCGTCAGGAACAGCACCAGCGCCGGCCAGAGAACCAGCCGCCCCCAGAAGGCCATGCGCGCGCCCGGATCGGCGATGCCGGGCGGCGGGGCGAACAGCGGCGGCAGCAGCCACAGGGCCAGCAGCGCCACGACAACCGCGGCGAGGTTGACGGTGGCCGCCAGACGCAGAAGACGGGTCTTCGAGGGACGTCTCTGCGACGCGGCGGCCATGGCGTCTTACCCCAGGCCCTTCTGGCCCATGTCGAGGAACTTCTGGCGGCGCTGGGCGCGGATCGCCGCGCCGTCCAGCCCGTCGAGTTCGCCCAGCGATTCCTCGATGGCATCGCCCAGCGCCTTGACGATTTCCGCCGGGTCGCGATGGGCGCCGCCGATCGGCTCGCTCACCACCCGGTCGATGACGCCGAGTTCCTTGAGGTCGTGGCTGATCAGGCGCAGCGCGACGGCGGCCTCGCCGGCCATGTCGGGGTTGCGCCACAGGATCGACGCGCAGCCCTCCGGCGAGATGACGGAGTAGATGGCGTGCTCCAGCATCAGCACCCGGTCGGCCGTCGCGATGGCGATGGCGCCGCCGGAGCCGCCCTCGCCGATCACCGCGGCCACCATGGGCACGGTCAGGCGCAGGCAGCGCTCGATGCTCTTGGCGATGGCCTCGGCCTGGCCGCGCTCCTCCGCCTGGACGCCGGGGAAGGCGCCGGCGGTGTCGACCAGCGAGACGACCGGCAGCGTGAAGCGGTCGGCGAGGTCCATCAGGCGCTGGGCCTTGCGGTAGCCCTCGGGCTTGGCCATGCCGAAGTTGTGGCGCACGCGCGTTTCGGTGTCGTGGCCCTTCTCCTGCCCGATCACCACGACCGAGCGGCCGCGGAAGCGGCCCAGCCCGCCAATGACCGCGCGGTCTTCGGCAAAGCCGCGGTCGCCGGCCAGCGGCGTGAAGTCGTCGATCAGCCCCTTCACATAGTCCAGACAGTGCGGACGGTTGGGGTGGCGGGCCACCTGCACCTTCTGCGCCGGGGTGAGCTTCGCGTAGGTCTGCCGGAGGAGCTTGTCGACCTTGGTCTGCAGCTTCGTCACTTCGTCGGCGATGTTGATGTCGCCGGCGTTGGTCAGGTGGCGCAGTTCCTCGATCTTGCCTTCAAGCTCGGCGATCGGCTTTTCGAATTCCAGGAAGGTTTGCATGCCGGAAGGATCACGGACCGAATAGGATAGGACGCGGACGTCGCGGACCGGCCTTGGTACCACGGTGCGCGGAGGCGATGCCACAGCTTATCGCGCGAAACGCCGGCCAAAACTGACCAGAAGCACGCCCAGGACGATCACCGCCGCCCCGCCCCACACCCAGGGGGAATAACGCTCGCCGAACAGCAGCGTCCCGGTGCCCAGCCCGACGGAGGTCGCCACGTAGCCGATCTGGCTGAGATAGACCGGCCCGGCGACGATTTGGAGCCGGAAATACAGCACGTAGGTCAGCGCCGTCACCGCGATCTGGAGCAGGGCCAGTCCGGGCGCGAGACCCAGCGCCGGAAGCTCCGCCACCGCCCCGGTGCCTGTCTCTTATACACATCTCCGAGCCCACGAGACTATAAC
>NZ_JAUQTX010000221.1:0-11046 GCF_059803775.1 Azospirillum sp. UFLA03-27
GCGTATAATCGTCGGCAGCGTCAGATGTGTATAAGAGACAGGCCGGAGCGGAGGGCGGCGGGGGAAGGCTGGACGAGCGGGCGAGATTCTGCATGGCGTGCCTCTGCGCAAACATCCGCACCACCCGAGCGGTGGCCTGCGGCATGGCGCCGACTGTATGCCTTCAATCGCCGATTCCGCAAGCGTGATTGACTGCATTCAATGAGGGCTGTGTATGGAAAATCCTGATTTTTCGGGAGGCGATCCCAGCAATGCGACACTCTGAAGCAGGCTTTGATGGCCTTCAGATGATGACACCCGCGGTGGCGGGGGGCAGGACCAGGGCGTCGGCCAGGATCTCCAGCGCGCGGCGGGTCTCGTCGCGGTCGAGCGGGGCTCCCAGGCAGAAGCGCAGGGCCGCAGGCACGTCCGGTGTGGTGGCGAAAGCCTCCGCGGCCACCGCCGAGATGCCCCGGCTGCGCAGGTGGGCGGTGAACTCCCCACCGGTCCAGCCGTCCGGCAGGGTGAGCCAGAGATGGAAGGCCTCCCGCTTGGTGACGATCCGTTCCGCCGGCAGAAGCGACTCGGCGAGCGCCCGGCGGGCCATGGCCTCCGCCCGAATGGCATCGCGCACGGCCTCTGCGGTGCCATCGGCGATCCACAACCGGGCGATGGCGGCGGACAGCGGGGCGGCGATCAGCGTGGTCGCCCGCTGCGCCACCGCCACCCGGCGGGCCTGCCGGGCGTCGGGCGCCGCCACATAGGCGATGCGCAGCGCCGGGGACACGCATTTGGCAAGCCCGGCGACGTGGTAGGTCAGCTCCGGCGCGAAAGCGGCCAGCGGCGGCGGCGCCGTTTCCGGCAGCGGGCCGTAGATGTCGTCCTCGATGATCGGAACGCCATGGTCGCGCACCGCCGCGGCGACCGCCCGCCGCCGCTCCTCCGGCATGGTCGCGGTGGTCGGGTTGTGGAAGGTGGGAATGCAGTAGAGCGCCTTGGGCCGGTGCTCGGCCAGGGTGGCGCGCAGAGCATCAGGGTCGATGCCGTCCGCGTCCATGGGGACGCCGACCACCCGCAGCCCGAGTTGGGCCGCGGCGGCGCGGAAGCCGGGATAGGTCAGCGCCTCCGCGCAGACCGTGTCGCCGGGGCGGGCCAGGGCGGACAGCAGCGCGAGCAGGGCGGCCTGCGTGCCGGGTGCCACCAGCACCCGCTCCGCCGTCAGGCCGGGCAGGCGATGGCGCAGCCAATGCACCGCCGCCTCGCGGTCGTCCGGGCTGTCGGCCCCGTCCGGGTAGCGCAGCAGGTCCGGCAATCCCAGAGCCGCGGTGGCCGCGGCGACCCCGCGGTTCATGCGGGCGGTCAGGGCGGTGGAGTCCTCCGGCTGTGGTGGCTGGTTCATCGCCATGCTGACGGCCAGCGGCACCGTCGCAACGGCGGTATGCGGCTCCGCGGCGAAGGGCGGGGGAACATGGCCCGTCTTGCGCACGAAGGTGCCTTGTCCAACGCGCGCGTCGACCAGCCCGCGGTGGCGCGCCTCCCCATAGGCGCGGCTGACGGTGGTGAAGTCGATGCCCAGCCGGTCGGCCAGGATCCGCTGCGGCGGCAGCCGGTCGCCGGGCCTCAGCCGCCCCGCCCCGATGTCCGCCGCGATGGCGTCCGCGATGGCGATGTAGACGGGGCGGCTGCGGTCTTCCAGGGAGGGCGCCCAGTCGTTGGGGTGCGCGGCGGTTTGGGGGGTGGGAAGCGGCGGCATGGCGATCCTTGCAGGGAGGCGGGGCGCTCCCTTCCAGACATTAGGCCCGGCATTGTATGGATTGTCAATATGCGCGTCGTGAAGTTTCACCGGCCGCGCCAGCCCTCTCGTTCATAGCGGGGTGCAGCGCCCTGGACAACAGGCTTCACAGCCAAAGCGTGCACAGAAAAAAGGCCACCGGGGCGGACCCCGATGGCCTTCGAGTCTAGGGAGGAAACGTCCAGGACGTCGCACCGGCCGCCGCAACGGCGGCCCACAACGCTTGAACACAAGAGAAAGCATACTAATATATTAATATGAAAGCAAGCAGGAAATCAGGGGTGGCAATCCATTTTCGATGCCGGCCCACGGTTTCGCCGCCCTACTTCCGTCCCGCCGGAGCGACGGGACGGAAGCGGCAACCGTAGAGGTCAGCCGCTGTTGCGCAGGCCGGCGGCGACGCCGTTGATCGACATCAGGATGCCGCGCCGCACCCGCTCGTCGCTGCTGCCGGCGCGGTGACGCCGCAGAAGCTCGACCTGGACGTGGTTCAGCGGGTCCATGTAGGGGAAGCGGTTGCGGATCGACCGGGCGAGCAGCGGGTTCTCACCCAGCAGCTCGTCATGGCCGGCGATGGCCAGCAGATGGCGGCGGGTGCGCTGCCACTCCTCGCGGATGCGGCCGAAGATGCGCTCGCGCAGCTCGACGTCCTCCACCAGCTCCGCGTAGCGCGAGGCGATGGCGAGGTCGCTCTTGGCCAGCACCATGTCCATGTTGGACAGCAGCGACTTGAAGAAGGGCCAGGCGCGGTTCATGCGCTGGAGCAGGGCGAGCCCGTCCGGCTCCTCCTTCAGCCAGGCCTCCACGGCGCTGCCGAAGCCGTACCAGCCCGGCAGCATCAGGCGGCACTGCGCCCAGGAGAAGACCCAGGGAATGGCGCGCAGGTCCTCGATGCGGTCCGACTTGGTGCGCGAGGCCGGACGGCTGCCGATGTTCAGCGTGGCGATTTCCGAGATCGGCGTGGCCGTTCGGAAATACTGGGTGAAGCCCGGCGTCTCGTAGACCAGCCCGCGGTAGGCGCCGAAGGCCAACTCCGACAGCCGCTCCATCGCCGCGTAGAAGGACTCCGCCGGCTCGACCCGGTTCTCCAGGTCGAGCAGGGTGGCCTCCAGCGTCGCCGCGGTCAGGACCTCCAGGTTGCGCTGCCCGACCTCGGGGCGACCGTACTTCGAGGCGATGACCTCGCCCTGCTCGGTGATGCGGATCTGGCCGGACACCGCGCCGGTCGGCTGGGCCAGGATCGCCTGATAGCTGGGGCCGCCGCCGCGGCCGACCGAGCCGCCGCGGCCGTGGAACAGCCGCATGCGCACGCCATGGCGGTCAAACAGCTTCGCCAGCTCGATCTCCGCCTTGTACAGCTCCCAGCCGGAGGTCAGGAAACCGCCGTCCTTGTTGCTGTCCGAATAACCGAGCATCACCTCCTGCTCGTCCCCGCGCGAGGTGACCAGGGCGCGGTAGGCGGGCAGGGTGAACAGCCGCTCCATCGTTGCCGGGGCCTGCCGGAGATCCTCGATGGTCTCGAACAGCGGGACGATGTTGAGGCCGAGCGCCGGGGCGCCTTCCGCGCCGGGGCGCAGCAGGCCGGATTCCTTGAGAAGCAGCGCCACCTCCAGCAGATCGGACGCGCCGTCCGTCTTGGAGATGATGCTGTTCGGCAGGGCGGCGGGTCCGTAGGTCTCGCGCAGCTGGCGGGCGGCGAAGAAAATCGCCAGCTCGCCCGCCGTCTCCTCCGAATAGGCGTGGTAGGGCGAATGCAGCGGCCGCGGGCTCTGGATTTCCTCGGCCAGCAGGGCGATGCGCTCGTCCTCCGACAGGGCGGCGTAATCGGCGCAGCGCCCGGCGACGGCCAGCAGCTCCGCCACCGTGCGCTGGTGCACGTCGGAGTTCTGGCGCAGGTCGATCGGGGCCAGATGGAAGCCGAAGGTCTTCACCGCGATGATCAGGCGGCGCAGCCGCCCGGCGGCCAGACGGCCCGCCCCGTGGGCCTTCAGCGAGGTCGCCAGCACCTCAAGGTCGGCCAGCAGCTCGGCGCTGGTGGCGTAGGGATCGCCCTTGCCGACCGCGTTGCGCAGCGCCTCATGCTGGTCGAGCGTGCGCGAGGTCGCCGCCAGACGGGCGTAGATGCCGGTCAGGGCGCGGCGGAACGGCTCGTCGGCGCGGTGCGGCGAATGGTCGGGCGAGCGCTTGGCCAGTTCCTCCAGCTCCGGCGAGGTGCCGAGCAGCAGCTCGGACAGCGGCAGCTCGCCGCCCAGCTCGTGAATCTCGGTCAGGTAGTGGTCGAGCGCGGCAGTCGATTGCAGGCGCATCGCCTCGCGCAGGATCGGCGCCGTGACGAAGGGGTTGCCGTCGCGGTCGCCGCCGATCCAGGAACCGATGCGGAAATAGGGCGGCAACGACCACTCCCGCTCGGGGAAGCGCTTGGCCAGCAGATCCTCGAAGCGGCAGAACAGCTTCGGCAGCTCGGAGAAGAAGGTGTCGGTGTAGTAGGAGATGCCGTTCTTCACCTCGTCGATCACGGCGAGGCGCTGCGGGCGCAGCATGCGGGTGCGCCACAGGGTCAGGATGGCCTCCTGAAGCGCGTCCATGTTGGCCTCCGCCTCCTCCGGGGTCAGGCGGGAGCGGTCGCGGGTGTCCAGCAGGGACGCCACCTTGTGCTCCAGCGCCAGGATGCTCTTGCGCTGGACCTCGGTCGGGTGGGCGGTCAGCACCGGGCTGACCTGGGCGATGTCCAGCACGCCGGCCAGCCGGTCCGGCCCGACGCCAGCGGCCTCCAGCCGCTCCAGCGCGTAGGGCAGGGTGCCTTCACGCGCCGGCGAGCCGGCGATGGCATGGTCGCGGGTGCGGCGGATGTGGTGCTGGTCCTCGGCGATGTTGGCGAGGTGCAGGAAGTAGGAGAAGGCGCGCACCACCGACATCATCGTGTCGCGCGGCAGGCCGTTCAGGATTTCGGCCATCTCGCGGCGGGCGGAGTCATCGTCGTCGCGGTTGAAGCGGACCGAGGCCTGGCGCACGCTCTCGATGACGCCGTAGACGCCGTCACCCTCCTGCTCGCGCACCGTGTCGCCGAGCAGGCGGCCGAGCAGGCGGATGTCCTCGCGCAGCGGGAAATCCTTGTCGTCGATGCCGGTGTCGGTGCCGGTGTCGATGGTGTTGGCCGGAGCGTCGGGGCGGAGGGCGGCGTCGGTGGTCATCGTGGGTCGCTCCGGCTGTGCGAAGGTGGAACCGTCGAAAGGATCGGCGTGCAACTGTAAAGCAGTTTGCTGCACCTGCTAAAGCCCTTTTCCCCTTGTGGGAGAACGGCTTCGGCAGGGTTGCGGACGCCGCCGCCCCGGTTGCGCCGGTTGCGCTGCGGTGTCCGCACAGATCTATCACTTGGCGGAAGGGCTCGCCACGGCGGCGCGCGATCCTTCCGCCATGCGGTGACGGCTGCTGATCAGCGCCAGAGTTATACTAGTATATCAAATCCGCTGGCAAGACTCGCAGCCTGTTCAGGGCGTGCCGAATCGTCCCGGCGGCAGCCCGACGACGCCGGGCGTGCAGGCGAACAGCCCG
Organism: Azospirillum sp. UFLA03-27; assembly: GCF_059803775.1. NCBI lineage: Bacteria > Pseudomonadati > Pseudomonadota > Alphaproteobacteria > Rhodospirillales > Azospirillaceae > Azospirillum > Azospirillum sp. UFLA03-27. The sequence continues at coordinate 5,324 of NZ_JAUQTX010000221.1, forward strand.
CCGGCCAGCGGTTCTCCGTCCGGCGCGTCCTGGGCGGAGGTGGTGATGAACAGCCGATCCAGCCCCGGCCCGCCGAAGGCGCAGGAGGTGACGTTGGACACCGGCAGCCGCACCGCCCGATCCAGCGTCCCGTCCGGCCGGAAGCGGCTGACCCGGCCGCCGCTCCAGTGGGCGACCCAGAGATGGCCCTCGGCGTCGCAGGTCATGCCGTCGGGATAGCCGTCCTCCTCGCCGAAGCGGATGTGGGCGCGCTTGCCGGACAGGGTGCCGTCCGCGGCCAGGGTGAAGGCGAAGATTGTCCGGGACGGGCTGTCGGTGTGGTAGAGCGTCCGCCCGTCCGGGGCCAGGGCGGGGCCGTTGCTGACCCTATAGCCCTCGTCCACCCGCGCCACGGAACCGTCCGGCCCGACGCGGTAGAGCGCGCCGGAGGCCTCCTGTTCCGCGTCGTCCATGCTGCCCACCCACAGCCGGCCCGCCGTGTCGGCCATGGCGTCGTTCAGCCGGTTGCCGGGAGTGTCCTCCTCCAGCCGGAGCATCTCGGGTCCCACCGAGAGCCGGTCGCCGTCGAGCGTCAGGCCGACCAGCCGGCGCGAGCGAAGCCCGGCGACGAAGCCGGCACCGTCCGCCCGCTCGACCAGCCAGCAGGCGGCCTCCTCCAGCGGCCAGTCGCGCCCCTGGCCGTCGGCGGGGGTGTAGCGCAGCAGGCGCGAGCCGTGGATATCTACGGCGAACAGGGCGTTGTGCGACGGCGACCAGACCGGCCCCTCGCCGAGCTGCGCGCCCGCCTCCCAGACACAGTGAGCGTCCATGGTCCCGGTCTCCTTGCTGTTGCTGTCCTGCGGGATGCCGCGGGTCTTTTCGTCACAGGTCCGGGGTGACTTTCGCGGCAAGTCTTTTGCAGCGTTCCGGCGCGGGAAGTGGCAAAAAGAGCGCGTGGCGTTCGCCGGTCCCATGCCCATATGGGGCTTGACCGAACGATCGAACCGACGTTTGAACCGAAGTTCGAACCAGAGTTTCAAGGCAGTATTTTTCCGAGGGAGGAATTCACCCATGTCTGCCCCGACCCGACTGAAGCCCGGCGTCGTGACCGGAGAGGACTACCGTGCGCTGATCGCCGCCTGCCAGGACGGTGGTTATGCTCTGCCGGCGGTCAACGTGGTCGGCACCAACGGCATCAACGCCGTCCTCGAGGCGGCGGCGAAGAACCGCTCCGACGTGATCGTGCAGCTCTCCAACGGCGGCGCCCGCTTCTACGCCGGCGAGGGCATGAAGGACGCGCTCCAGGCGCGCATCCTCGGCGCCGTGTCGGCGGCCCAGCACGTCCATCTGCTGGCCGAGCAGTACGGCGTCTGCGTCGTCCTGCACACCGACCACGCCAATAAGGGCCTGATCCCCTGGGTCGAGGGCATGATCGGCCATGGCGAGGAGCATTTCCGCCGCACCGGCCGTCCGCTGTTCAGCTCGCACATGCTCGACCTGTCGGAGGAGTCGCTGGACTTCAACCTGTCGGAATGCGCCCGCGTCCTCAAGCGCCTCGCCCCGCTGGGCATGAGCCTGGAGATCGAGCTGGGCGTGACCGGCGGCGAGGAGGACGGCATCGGGTCGGAGGACCTGGACGCCGCCAACAACGCCCACCTCTACACCCAGCCGGAAGACGTGCTGCGCGCTTATGAGGAGCTGTCGCCCATCGGCCACTTCTCGGTCGCGGCCTCCTTCGGCAACGTGCACGGCGTCTACGCGCCGGGCAACGTGAAGCTGCGCCCGGAGATCCTCGGCGCCTCGCAGGCCCTGGTGGCGGAGCGTCACGGCGGCGGCGCCAAGCCGCTGGCCCTGGTGTTCCACGGCGGTTCGGGGTCGGAGAAGGAGAAGATCGCCCAGGCGGTCGGCTTCGGCGTGTTCAAGATGAACATCGACACCGACACCCAGTTCGCCTTCGCCGAGTCCATCGGCGGCTTCGTGCTGGAGAACGAGGCGGCCTTCCGCCATCAGATCGACCCGCAGTCTGGCAAGCCGCTGAAGAAGCTGTACGACCCGCGCAAGTGGCTGCGCCTGGGCGAGCAGGGCATGGTCCGTCGTCTCGACGAGGCCTTCGCCGATCTGGGCGCCGCCGGCAAGTCGCTGGCCGGCTGATCGGTCGGAACATGGGGGTGGGGGGCCGGCACGGCCGCTCACCCCTACACCGACGGCGGCACCACGATCACCGACTCCGGCGGTGTCGCAACCATCGCCGGGGCCGGAGGCGCCGCGAAATCCACGGCCAGTTGCTCCACCGTCATCGACCCGGCGCCCGCCGCCACCTCCGCGCCGAACTGGAAGCCCAGGATCCAGTCCGTCTCGCTGACGATCCCGCGGGTCTGAAGCTCATCCAGCAGCCCGTCCAGGTCCAGCGTCCCGGCCAGCCGGTCGTCGCCGTATTGCAGGACCGTGTATTCCCAGTCGATCGGGTTGCCGTCCACCCCGCCGCTGAACAGCGGCTTGTTCCACAGCGTGGCGTCCCCCTGAGCGTCGGTCAGCGTGGCGACCGGCTCCCCGGCGGGGGTGAAGTAGCCGCTGTGCAGCCACACCATCACCTCGTCGGTCACGCCCGCGATCCCCTTGGCCGGGTCGTCGCCGATCCACAGGCTGACCGCGACGTTGTAGAGGTTCGTGACACCGGTCAGGCCGACCTTGTAGGTCACGTCGAAATTCGGCAGGTCGGCGATCCGCGCCGGCAGGACCGCGCTGGTGGACGGCGCGCCGTTCCACGGGTTGACGCCGTGGGTCAGCTCCGGATAGGCGCGCACCGGGTAATTCTCGTAGGTCAGGGCGCGCCGGCTGTCGTAGGGCCAGCTCCAGCTGATCACCGTTCCGTTCGGAGAGGTCGCCTCGTTGATGGCGATTGACTGCGTGAAATCCTTGCCGTTGCGGTAGCCTCCCGGATTCCAGACGTTGCTGCTGGCCGCCCAGCCGCCCGCCTCCAGCCGGTCGGCGCTTCCTTTCAGCGTGGTGGTCATGATGGGTCCCCGCTCCGTCCTGTTCTGTCCGGCGTCGGGGCTTCAACAAGGGCGGACGGCGATGATCGCGGCGGCGCTCAGCGCCTCATGGACAGCCGGAGGTCGATGTCGCGGGCGAGCCGATCCATCGGGCTCGACGGCTCGATGGCGTCGAACCATTTGTTGTGCCAGTGAAAGCAGAAGGCGCCGGGGAAGAAGCTGTCGAGGTCGAACGCGACCGGCGACGCCGTCATGAAGTCGTTGAAGTGAAGCACCGGATTGTCGATCCATCCGGCGTCGAACCAGGGGCACGGCAGCACGAGGATGTCCATCGGCGTCTCGTAGACCAGGCCGGCCTGCTGGAAACCCCAGCCGCGGCCACGGTTGCGGATGAACTCGATGTTGCCCTTCATCGCTTCGGATCTCGGCGTGGGGGAGATGTAGATCGCGCCGTTGGGATAGTTCTGCCGCTCCCATCGATAGGCCAGGATCTTGCCGGGAAACTGGTTCAGGAGCGGTGTGACGCTTCTCAGGAACAGGCAGTCGAGGTCGAACCACGCGCCGCCGTATTTGTAGAGCAGGATGTACCGGACGATGTCGGAATAGAAGGACGCGTCGATCGACCGCCCGAAATCGTTTCCCTCAAGAAAGGTGCCGCGGCACTCGTCGTGCTCGGAAAAGGCGCGTATCTCGGCGTATTTTCCGATTTCACTCAAATATTCGTTGTCGACGCCGTTCCGGGTCCAGACGATGATCCTGTTCCCGTTGCCGCGCACGTTGAACAGGTGGCAGCTTTTCACTGAAATGAGATGCTTCTCGTTCAGCGGGCCGTCCCAATAGGCGTGAAAAGTGAGCGGCTCGGCCAGGGGAGTTTCATCCTTGATGAGCTTGGCGACCTCCAGCGCCAGAAGTTCATGGGAGAAATCCTCCGGTGCGAACCTCAGCACTTCCATCGATGGACCCTTCACGACACCGTTTTTGGGGAAAGCTCCCGTCGAACGCCGTTATGCAACAGGTCCGGCGCGGCAGGCAATCTCCCCCCCGACGGAAAGCCTTCACTTGCCCTTGCGGGTCAGCAGGAAGGCGAAGACGCCGATGGTCACGACGAAGACGCTGACGGCGCCGACCAGGGCGATGTAAGTGGTGGTGTCGAAGTTCATGGTGCATCCTCCATCGGTTGAAGAGACAGGCAGGATCAGGGGGCGAGGAAAACGGTCTCGTGCTGGACGGTCAGCCCGTCCGGCTGGCGGGTGACGACGAAGGCCGTGGGGATCGACGGCTGGCGCAGCGCTTCCTTCGGCACGCGGACCAGCACGCGGTGGGTCGCCACGCTGTCGGGATCGGCCTGGACCAGGACGGAGCCTTCCGCCGCCTCGCCCTCGCCGCCGGCCACCGACAGGACGGCGCCGGGAAGACCGGTGACGGACAGGCGATAGCTCTGGGCCGCCCGCGTCATGTTCAGGACCTTGACCGTGTAGGCGTTCTGGATGTCGCCGTTGGACAGGGTGACGAACAGCGGCGCGCGGTCGCGCAGGATGTTCACGTCGACCTTCGGCTTCAGAACCAGCCCGGCGGCCATCATCCCGCCGACGACGGTCAGCAGCAGCGTGTAGATGATCGTCCGCGGGCGGACCGGCTTGAACGCCGGCTTGGCGCCGTTGGCCCGCGCGATCTGGGCGTTCAGGGAATCGAACCGGACCAGATCGCCGGGCCGCCCGATCCTCGCCATCACGTCGTTGCAGGCGTCCACGCACAGGCCGCAGCCAATGCAGGCGAGCTGCGGGCCGTTGCGGATGTCCACCCCGGTCGGGCAGACATGGACGCAGGCCCCGCAATCGATGCAATCGCCCAGCCCCGTCGCCTTGCGCTCCTGCCAGCTTTGCGAGCGCTTCAGGTGGCCGCGGCCCTCGCCGCGCCAGTCCTCATAGGTGACCGTCAGGCTGTCCTCGTCCTGCATCGCCGCTTGGAAGCGCGGCCAGGGGCACATGTAGATGCACACCTGCTCGCGCGCGTGACCGGCCAGCAGATAGGTGGTCGCGGTGAACAGCCCGATGAACAGCAGCACGGACGAGGACGCCTCGAACCGCAGCATCTCCAGCGCCAGCGTCGGGGCATCGTTGAAGTAGAAGACCCAGGCCCCGCCGGTCAGCAAAGCGATCAGCAGCCACGCGGCGTGCTTGGCCGCCTTCTTGCCCAGCTTGGCCGGCGACCAGGGGGCGTGGTCGAGGCGGATGCGGTCGCCGCGGTCGCCCTCGATCCGGCGCTCCACCCAGAGGAACAGGTCGCTCCACACCGTCTGCGGACAGGCGTAGCCGCACCAGACGCGGCCGGCGAGCGCGGTCGCCAGGAACAGGCCGATGGCCCCCAGGATCAGCGCGCCGGTCAGGTAATAGACCTGCTGCGGCCACAGCTCGATGAAGAAGAAGTACAGGCGGCGGCCCGGCATATCCACCAGCACCGCCTGATCCGGCGCGTTGGGGCCGCGGTCCCAGCGAATCCAGGGGGTGACGTAGTAGAGGCCGAGCAGAAGGATCAGCGTCAGCCATTTCAGCCGGCGGAAGGTGCCGGCGACCGACTTCGGGTAGATCTTGTCATGCTTGGCGTAGAGGTTGCTCTTGCGCGCGGATTCAGCGGTGCGGGAGGCGGTTTGCGGTTCGGTGGTGGAAACGCTCATCATGCTCGTCCGTGGTTCGGCCCGCGGACAAATGGGCAGGGGCGGGGCAGCTGTCTCTTATACACATCTCCGAGCCC
>NZ_JAUQTX010000222.1:0-10967 GCF_059803775.1 Azospirillum sp. UFLA03-27
GTTATAGTCTCGTGGGCTCGGAGATGTGTATAAGAGACAGGGCCGTAGAAGCCCGGCCCGCCGCCCAGCATCGGCCCGGCGACGATGGGCAGCAGCGCCCATAGGGCGCTGGCGCAGGCGAAGAACAGGCCGGCGCGCAGGAAGACGCGGTGCAGCTCCTTGCTGGCGCGGGCGTAGCGCAGCCCGGCGCGCAGCGCGCCGCCGAACTGCTCCGACAGATCGTCGCGGGCGTCGGGGGTGCGCCGCCACCACAGCAGGGCGGCGATGACGATGATGTAGGAGGAGACGTCCACCGCGTAGGTGGCGGCGGCCCCGGCGGCGGCCAGGATGGCGCCGCCCGCCGCCGGGCCGATGGCGCGGGCGATGTTGATGCCCAGGCTGTTCAGCGCCACCGCACCCTTCAGCTCGCCGCGCGGCACCAGTTCCGGCACGATGGACTGCCAGACCGGCGCCATCAGCGCCGCCCCGATGCCGCCGAGGAAGGTCAGCCCGGCGATGGAGGCGACGCTGGCGACGCCCAGCGCCGCCTGGATCATCAGCGCGGCGCTGACGCAGGCGAGCAGGCATTGGATGACGATCAGCATCCGCCGCCGGTCCATGATGTCCGACAGCACCCCCGCCGGGATCGCCAGCAGGAAGATGGGCAGCGAGCCCGCCGCCTGGATCAGCGCGACGGTGGAGGGCGATCCCGACAGGTCCAGCACCAGCCACGCGCTCGCCACGTCGCGCATGAAGGTGCCGACGTTGCCCAGCACCGCCGCCACCCACAGCACGGCGAACAGCCGGTTGCTCAGCGGCGCGAAGGCCCCTGCGGGTTTTTGTGCCGGCGGCTGTGCGCCAGGGGTTGGGACGGCCTCGGCGGTCATGCGCGCCCTCCCCGGCGGTGGGCGTTGCGGTGGGTCAGCACCGCGGCGGCCGCGAAGCCGCCGACGATGGCCAGATGCTCCAGGAAGGTGGCGGTCTGCCGCGCGCGGTCCGGCCCCTCATAGGTCCAGAAGGCGTGGGCGAGCAGCGTGGCGACCACCGTGAAGCCGGCGAGGATCCCGGCGCCGAGCCAGCACCAGCGCCGTGTCAAAAACAGCGCCGACCCGCCGAGCTGGGTGACGATCACCGCCACCGCGACGAGGACCGGCAGGCCGAGCCCCAGCCCCGCCGCCTCGGCCACCGCGCCGTTGAAGTCCGTCAGCTTGACCAGTCCGCTGACCAGGAAGGGCGCCGCCAGCGCGAGGCGGGCGAGCCAAGCGGTCCCCGGCCAGTCGAGCAGGGCGGCGACCGGCGCAGCGGCGGCGTCCTTGCGTGTGGAGAGGGTGTCGGCCATCGTTGCGCTCCCCCTCACACCGCCCAGCAGCCGCAACCGAACACGCCCCAGAAGCTGCGCGCGTCGGACGAGGGCACGTCGGCGCCCAGCGCCGCCGCGTGGTCGTGGCCGTGCACCGCACAGCCGGAGTGGCAACCGCACTCCGCCGCCTGCCGCTGCGCCGTCCTGGGGTCGCGGTGATAGCCGCCGACCGTGGCGACCGGCGACCAGTCGGGCATCGGCTTGGGCAGCGGCGGGGCGAGGGTGTTGTAATCGCCCTCGCCATGCACCACGGCGCCGCCCAGCAGGGTCAGGACCGAGCGGATGTGGGGGATGCGGTCCTCCGGCACGGCCATGTAGTCGTCGCTGAGCAGCGCCGCGTCAGCGAGCTGCCCGGCCTCGATCCGGCCCTTCTTGCCCTGCTCGTTGGAGAACCAGGTGTTGGCCTCCGTCCACAGGCGCAGCGCCGTCTCGCGGTCCAGCCGGTTCGCCATCGAGTAGAGCGACAACCCGCCCACCGTCTTGCCGGTGACCAGCCAGGACAGCGAGACCCAGGGGTTGTAGCTGGCGACGCGGGTGGCGTCCGTCCCCGCGCCCACCGGCACCCCGGCGGCCATCATCTTCGCGATGGGCGGCGTGGCCTCGGCGGCCTTGGCGCCGTAGCGCTCCACAAAATATTCGCCCTGATAGGCCATGCGGTGCTGCACGGCGATGCCGCCGCCGAGCGCCGCGATGCGGTCGATGTTGCGGTCGCTGATCGTCTCGGCGTGGTCGAAGAACCAGTTCAGCCCTTGCAGCGGGATGTCGCGGTTGACCTTCTCGAAGACGTCGAGCGCCCGGCCGATGGTCTCGTCGTAGGTGGCGTGCAGCCGCCACGGCCAGCGCCGCTCGGCGAGCAGGCGGACCACCGGCTCCAGGTCAGTCTCCATGTTGGGCGGCATCTCGGGCCGGGCGACGCGGAAGTCTTCGAAGTCGGCGGCGGAATAGACCAGCATCTCCCCCGCCCCATTCAGCCGGTAGCGGTCGTCGCCGTCGCCCGGCTTCACCGTGTCGGACCAGGTGGCGAAATCCTGCAATTCCTCCTTCGGCTTCTGGGTGAACAGGTTGTAGGCGATGCGCAGGGTCATCTCGCCGTCGGCGTGCAGCTTCTCGATGATCGCGTAGTCGTCGGGGTAGTTCTGGAAGCCGCCGCCGGCGTCGATCACGCTGGTCACGCCCAGCCCGTTCAGCTCGCGCATGAAGTGGCGGGTGGAGTTGACCTGATACTCCTCCGGCAGCTTCGGCCCCTTGGCGAGGGTGGAATACAGGATCATCGCGTTGGGCAGGGCGAGCAGCAGGCCGGTCGGATTGCCCGCGGCGTCGCGCTGGATCTCGCCGCCCGGCGGGTTGGGCGTGTCCTTGCCGTAGCCCACCGCCCGCAGCGCCGCGCCGTTCAGCAGCGCGCGGTCGTAGAGGTGCAGGATGAAGACCGGCGTGTCAGGGGCGGCGGCATTCAGTTCCTCCAGCGTCGGCAGGCGCTTCTCGGCGAACTGGTGCTCGGTGAAGCCGCCGACGACGCGCACCCACTGCGGGGCGGGGGTGCGGGCCACCTGGGCGCGCAGCATTGCCATGGCGTCGGCCAGAGTCGGCACGCCGTCCCAGCGCAGCTCCATATTGTAGTTCAGGCCGCCGCGGATGACGTGGATGTGGCTGTCGATCAGGCCGGGGATCAGGCGGCGTCCCTTGGCGTCGATCACCGTGGCGTCGGGGGCGGCGGCGGCGCGCACCTCGGCCTCCCGCCCCACGGCGAGGAAGCGTCCGTCGCGGATCGCCACGGCGTCGGCCTGCGGATTGGCGCGGTCGAGCGTCGTGATGCGGGCGTTGACGATCAGAAGGTCGGAAGACGGCATGGCGGCATTCCCAAGGCGGGTGAGCAGGGGCGAGGCGAGCAGAGTGGCGGCGGCGCTTCCGGCGATGGCGCCGCGGCGACCGATACCGGGGCGACCGTTTCCGGTGTGGCCGGTCATGCCCGGCCCCGCGGGGGTGCGTCCGCGGCCGGGGCCGGCGGATTAGCTGCATCGGGAGCGGCATTGCCCGCCTGCGGCCCCAGGATGTGGCGCGCGCAATCGTTCTGGATGAAGGCGAGAACCGGCTGCCCGGCGATCAGCCGCTTGACCACCGGCACCGCCTGCTCGCCGACCAGCATGCCGAGCAGGCCGATCAAGGCGATGGTGGGCGGTGCTGGGGAGCGGACACCGAGCAACGCGTAGAGGACGCCGACCAGGATGCCGGCGCCGAGGGAAAGCAGGTAAGGCATCATGGCGTGCCTGTTCTTCGTCCGGATGGGCGGGAAGAGGCGGACCGGCCCCGGGGAGGATCGGGACCGGCCCGCCGCGGCGCAGGGCATCGGGCGCCGCAAAGCAAGTGCCGGGGCTCGGCGCCGCGATCAGGCGGCGGCGCTGTGGCCGCCTTCCGACGCGCCGAACATGGTCTTGGCGTAGATGATGCCCAGGCCATAGGCGCCGCCGTACTTCTTGGCGATGCCGGTGGTCATCTCGTAGGTCTCGGTGCGCGCCCAGTCGCGCTGCAACTCCAGCATGTACTGGAGCGAGGTCATCGGGCGGACGCCGGCCTGGACCATGCGGTCCATGGCGCGCTGGTGCGCCTCGACCGAGACGTCGCCGCAGGCGTCGGCGATGACGTAGACCTCGAAGCCCTGGTCCAGCGCCGACAGCGTCGGGCCGACGATGCAGACCGAGGTCCACAGGCCGCAGAAGACCAACCGGGTCTTGCCCAGGCCGTTCACCCGCTTGATGACGTTCGCATCCTCCCAGGTGTTCATGGAGGTGCGGTCGGTGACCTCCGCCCCCGGGAAGGCTTCGGTGATCTCGGAGAAGATCGGGCCGGAGAAGCTCTTTTCCGCGACGGTGGTCAGGATCGTCGAGACGCCGAAGCCGGCGGCGGCGTGGGCGACCAGCGCGGTGTTGGTGCGCAGGGTCGTGGCATCGATCGAGTGGGTCGCGAAGGCCATCTGCGACTGATGATCGATCATGATCAGCGCGTGGTCCTTCGGCGAGACGAGCAATTTGCCGGGAGTCGCGGTGGCGGTGATGGTCATGTCTCTATCCCCGTTGTTTTTGGCGCCGGTGCCAATGGCGTTGCCTCTGACGATGTCTGTGGCCCGGCGGTGTGTCGAAGCATCGGTCAGGGACGGAGGACGGCGACATTGAACTTGCGTTTGCGGGTCCTATACCTTGGTATATCAGGCCAAGGCGCCGCTCGCCGCCGGTGCCGGTCAGGGTAAAGGGACAGGACAAAGCGACAGGGTTGAGGGAAGACGTGACCCGACGGCCAAGCGAACGACGGTGATGCGCACGAGGGATGTCCCCGGAGACCAGCGGTTTCTTCTGGCGACCTTGCCCCCCGGGGCGGGGCAGACCCGGCTGGCCATCGTCACGGTGGCGGGGCTTCTGGCCGCGCTGGCGATCACGGCGCCCTTCGCCCGCCTGACGCTGGACGGAACGGCGGTCCTGCTGCCGGCCTACGCCACAGCCGTCCTGCTGACCGAGCTGATGACCGCTGTCCTGCTGTTCGCGCTCTACGCCACGCAGCGAACGCCGGCCCTGCTGGCGCTGGCCGCCGGCTATCTGGTCACGGCCTTGCTGATCGTTCCCTGGGCGCTGACCTTCCCCGGAGTCTTCGCGCCGACCGGGCTGCTCGGCGCCGGTCTGCAGAGCACGGCCATCGTGGCCGCCGGGCGCCGCATCGGGCTGCCGCTGTTCATCCTGGCCTACGCGCTGCTGAAGGCGGTGGAGGCCGGCCCGCGCGAGGCGCACCGCCCGGCCCTCCCCGCCATCGCGGGCGGCGTGGCGCTGGCGGCGGCGCTGGCCGGGGGCCTGACGGCCTTCGCGCTGGCCAACGACGCCGTTCTTCCCCGGCTGATGGTCGACACCATGCGGGAAACGCCGCTGTGGCGGGTCGTGCCGGTGACCGCGCTGGCGCTCTGCGCCGCCGCACTGGCCGTCCTGTGGCGGCAGCGGCGCTCCGTTCTGGACCTCTGGCTGATGGTCGTCCTGGCCGCCTGGGCCATCGAGACCTGCCTGCTCAGCTTCATCAGCGGCGGGCGCTTCAGCGCCGGCTGGTGGTCGGGGCGGCTGTTCGGGCTGGCCGCTTCCAGCGTCGTCCTGCTGATCCTGCTGGCGGAGATGACGACGCTCTATGGGCGGCTGGTCCGCTCGGTGGCGGCGGAACGGCGGGTGCGCGACGCGCGTCTGGCCAGCCTGGAGGCGCTCTCCGCCTCCATCGCGCACGAGGTCAACCAGCCGCTGGCGAGCATGGTCACCAACGCGGGCGCCGGACTGCGCTGGCTCGACCGCCCGTCGCCCAATCTGGTGGAGGTGCGGGCGGCGCTGAGGCGGATCTCCGACGACGGCCACCGCGCCGCGCGGGTGATCGCCTGCATCCGCGATTCCTTCCGCAAGGCGCCGCCCCAGCGCAGCCGGCTGGACATCAACGGCGTGATCCGGAGCGCGCTGGACCGCACGGAGGGCGAGCGCCGCCTGAACCGGATCGCCGTGCGCACCGACCTTCAGCAGAGCCTGCCGCCGGTCAACGGCAGCCCGGTGCAGCTCGAGCAGGTGCTGCTGAACCTGATCGCCAACGCCGACGACGCGATGGGCGCGGTCACCGACCGCCCGCGCGTGCTGAGCATCCGTTCGCGCCGCCGCGGCCTCGCGGACGTCCTGGTGTCGGTGGAGGACACCGGCACCGGGTTGCAGGCGATCCAGGAGGAGCGGCTGTTCGAACCCTTCTTCACCACCAAGGAGCATGGAATCGGTATGGGGCTGACCATCTGCCAGTCGATCGTGGAGGCCCATGGCGGCCGGCTGTGGGTGGCCGCCAACCAGCCCCACGGCGCCGTCTTCCGCTTCACCCTGCCCGCCGACGACAAGCCGGAGCGGCCAGCGGCGGGCGCCGCCCTGGAGCGGACGCGATGACCGACCGCACCGTTTCCGACCGGTCCCCCGCAACCATGGAAACGCCCTTCGTCGCCATCATCGACGACGATCCGTCAATCCGGGAATCGCTGGTCAGCCTGCTGCGCTCGGTCGGGCTGACCGCCCTGCCCTTCGCCTCGGCGCAGGACTTCCTGCAGCACCGCTGGCCCGACGCGCCGGGCTGCCTGGTGCTGGACGTGCGGCTGCCCGGCCAGAGCGGGCTGGAGTTCCAGCGCGAGCTGACCGGGGCGGGCATCCATCTGCCGGTCGTCTTCATCACCGGCCATGGCGACATTCCCATGTCGGTGACGGCGATGAAGGCCGGCGCCGTCGAGTTCCTGGCCAAGCCCTTCCGCGACCAGGATCTGATCGACGCCGTCCACACCGGCATCGAGCGCGACCGCGACCGCCGCCGCGCCGTCGACGCCCTGTCCGATCTTCAGGAACGATTCCGCAGCCTGACCCCGCGCGAGCGGGAGGTGATGCAGCTCGTCGCCGCCGGGCAGCTCAACAAGCAAATCGCCGCCGAGCTGCAGCTCAGCGAGATCACCGTGAAGGTCCACCGTGCCAGCGTGATGCGCAAGATGCAGGCGCGGTCCCTGCCCGATCTGGTGCGCATCGCCGACAAGGTGACCCCCAACGGCGAGTCCTGACCGGTCCTTGCTTACGATCCTTTGATGAAGGCCAGCACGTCGGCGTTGAAGCGGTCCTGATGGGTGGCCGTCAGCCCGTGCGGCGCCCCCTCGTAGACTGTCAGCGTCGCCTGCGGCGCGATCTCCACGGCGCGGCGGGCCGCCGCGTCGATGGGCACGATCTGGTCGTCGTCGCCGTGGACCAACAGCGTCGGCACCGCCATCTTCCTCAGATCCTCGGTGAAGTCGGTTTCCGAGAATTGCTGGATGCAGTCGTAGGCGCCCTTGATCCCGGCCATCATGCCCTGCAGCCAGAAGGATTGCCGCAGCCCCTCCGACACCTTCGCCCCGTCGCGGTTGAAGCCGTAGAAGGGCATGGTCAGGTCCAGGAAGAACTGCGATCGGTCGTCGTAGGTGCCCTTGCGGATGCCGTCGAAGACCTCCATCGGCAGGCCGCCGGGGTTGGCGGCGGTTTTCAGCATGATCGGCGGCACCGCTCCGACCAGCACGGCCTTGGCGACCCGTCCGGTGCCGTGCCGCCCGATGTATCGGGCGACCTCGCCACCGCCGGTAGAATGGCCGATCATCACCGCATCGCGCACGTCCAGCGCGTCGAGCAGCTCGGCCAGATCGTCGGCGTACTGGTCCATGTGGTTGCCGGTCCAGGTCTGGTCGGACCGGCCGTGGCTGCGCCGGTCGTGGGCGATGACCCGGTAGCCCTGCTGGCCGAAGAACAGCATCTGCCCGTCCCAGGCGTCGGCGCTGAGCGGCCACCCGTGCGAGAAGACCACCGGCTGTCCGCTGCCCCAGTCCTTGTAGAAGATGCGGGTGCCGTCCTTGGTCGAGATCGTGCTCAAAACCCCCTCCATTTTTCGGGCGCGCGAAAGATCCGCGGCGCGAGGGGAAGGCGGACACCGGCCTTTCCATGGGCAGCGCGGAACCTCGTCGGCGTCACAACAGTGCCGAAGGCTGTCCTGCCTGGAAACTATACGGAGGTATCGGTGGCCTGCCCGTGTGTATGGCAAGCCGGTGGAGAGCGGAGCCGCTGAATCACGGGCGGGGAGCCGAGAACGATAAGGCGCGCGAACCAGCGGCGCCACTGTTCGCCCACCGGTGGAAATATTTCGTTTTTTCAATCAGTTCCGGTGCTTTTGTCGGGGATTTATCTCCCTTTGCGTCTTCCGGATGGGACCGGCATCGTTTATCTTCGGGCAACGGTGGGCAGGAAGCCTATCCATCTGGGAAATGAGCGGACGGTTTCTTGGAGGAGCAAAGCTTGCGAATGCTCGTCGCGGTGGTTGATGAACTGCGCCGGCAAAGCCGCAGCGTCATCGTACGTCTTATGCTGTTTGGACTAGTTCTGGTCTTTGTCGGCGCCTGCGCGCGCATCTGGGTCCTGTCCTCCTTCTTGGAGGACAAGATCAACAACCTGACCTCGTCCCAACAGCAATCGACCGCCTCCTATGTTGCCCACGACATCGACGAGAAGATCAAGGCCCGGCTCGACCTCCTGCGCCGCGCCGCCGGAAGCCTGCCGTTGATGGCCCTCGACGATCCCACGGCGCTGCGCGACTGGCTGAAGACGCATCACGAGATCGCGCCACTGTTCTCGCGCGGTCTGATGATCGTCCAGCCGGACGGCCATGGAGTCTTCGCCGATTATCCGGAACGGCACCGCCCGCCCGATTTCGACGTTTCGGATCGCGACTGGTTCCAGGCGGCGCTGGCGTCACGCGAACCGGTGATCGGGCGGCCCGCCCGCTCCGCCATCGACGGACAGCCGATGGTGGTCATGGCGATGGCGGTCACCGACGCCGCCGGAACCCCGGTCGCGGTCATGGCCGGCGCCACCGCCCTGTCGTCGCCCGGCTTTCTCAATCTGGTCCAGGGAAACCGCATCGGGCGCAGCGGCGGCTTCCTGCTGGTTTCCCCCCGCGACAGGCTGTTCGTGTCGGCCAGCGACCACGGGATGATCCTGACCGCGACCCCGCCGGAGGGGGTGAATCCGCTGCACGACCGGGCCATGGCCGGTTACCGCGGCACCGGCATCACCGTCAACGCGGCGGGGGTGGAAGAGCTGTCGGCCATCGCGGCGGTGCCGACGGCGGGTTGGTTCCTGGTCGCCCGCCTGCCCACGGCGGAGGCGTTCGAAGGGGTGCGCGACCTGCAGACCTTCATTGCCACCAACAGCCTGATGATCGCCGCCTTCGCCGTGACCGTGCTGTTCTTCGGCATGCGCCGCTTCTTCCGCCCGCTGACCCAGGCGGCGCGGCGGATGCACCAGATGGCCGACGGGCATGTCGAGCTGTCGCCTCTGCCGGTCCACCGCATGGACGAGGTCGGGGAACTGGCGCAGGGCTTCAACTATCTGCTGGGCAAGCTGAGGGAGCAGGAGGCCGCCCTGCGGGCGAGCGAGGCGCGCATGGCCCACATGGCCCACCACGACGCGCTGACCGAACTGCCGAACCGCACCATGTTCCACGACCGGCTGCAACAGGCCATCGACCGGGCGGAGCGCGGCGGCACCCTGTTCGCCCTGCTCTACATCGACCTCGACGGCTTCAAGCCGATCAACGACACCCACGGCCACAGCCGGGGCGACGAAGTGCTGCGGGTGGTGGCGCGCCGCCTGTCCGGCCTGCTGCGCAAGTCCGACCTGATCGCCCGTATCGGCGGCGACGAATTCGCCATCATCCTGGAGGTGGAGGTGACCCCCGCCGGGGCGGAAACCGTCGCCGACAAGTGCCGGACGGCGTTGGCGGAGCCAATCCTGATCGACGGGCTGCGGCTGCGGCTCGCCCTGTCGATCGGCGTCGCCGTCTACCCGCAGGACGGGCGGGATGCCCAGCAACTCATCGTCCACGCCGATCAGGCGATGTACGCGGTCAAGAGGGGCGCCGCTCGCGTCCCGGCCCTGTAGGAGCGCCGGCTCAGTGGCAGCTTGAACCGCCACCGGCCGGGCCGCAGCCCGTGCACCTGCCGCCACAGCCAGACCCCTTCGGCGCGCCCCTGCCCAGCAGGCGAGCGCGCAGCCCGGCCGGCAGGATCACCCGCCACAGCGTCCACGCCGCGGCCAGCGCCACCACCACCGCGACCAGCAAATCCTGCCACATGGCCGTGCCCTCCCCTTCCTTCACAGCAGCGCAGACGCGAGGCGGTAGGTGATGAAGCTCGCCCCGTAGGCCAGCGTGATCATGTAGGCGAACATCACCGCCGGCCAGAACCAGCCGTTGGTCTCCCGCTTCACCACCGACAGGGTGGCGACGCATTGCGGGGCGAAGACGTACCAGGCGAGCAGCGACAGCGCGGTCGGCAGGCTCCAGGAGGCGGCCAGAGCCCCGGCCAGCGAGGATTGCAGCGCGTCGCCGCTCTCGCTCAGCGCGTAGATCGTGCCCAGCACGCCGACCGCCACCTCGCGCGCCGCGATGCCCGGCACCAGCGCCACGGCGATCTGCCAGGTGAAGCCGATGGGCGCCAGCAGCGGTTCCAGCGCGTGGCCGATCATGCCGGCGATGGAATACTGGATGGCCGGCTCGGTCGCCCCCTCCGGCGCGCCGGGGAAGCTCGCCAGGAACCACATGACGATCATCAGGGCGAAGATCGTCGTGCCGGCCCGCGCCAGGAAGACCTTGGCTCGCTCGAACAGGCCCAGCGCGATGTCGCGCGGGTTGGGCAGGCGGTAGGCTGGAAGCTCCATCAGCAGCGGCTCGCGGGCGCCCTTGAACACCGTGCCCTTCAGAACGAAGGCGACGGCCAGCGCCGACAGGATGCCGGCGGCGTAGAGCGCGAACATCACCAGCCCCGGCAGCCCGACCAGACCGCCCAGCAGCGGACGGTCCGGCACGAAGGCCGCGATCAGCAGCGTGTAGACCGGCAGCCGGGCGGAGCAGGTCATCAGCGGGGCGATCATGATGGTCGCCAGCCGGTCGGCGCGGTTCTCGATGGTGCGCGCCGCCATGACGCCGGGCACCGCGCAGGCGAAGCTGGACAGCAGCGGGATGAAGGCCCGCCCGTGCAGCCCCCTGTCTCTTATACACATCTCCGAGCCCACGAGACTATAAC
>NZ_JAUQTX010000223.1:0-10968 GCF_059803775.1 Azospirillum sp. UFLA03-27
GCGTATAATCGTCGGCAGCGTCAGATGTGTATAAGAGACAGCTATAACCCTCTCCCCCCTGGGGAGAGGGTGGCCCGGAGGGCCGGTGAGGGGGTTGCGCTTGTGCCGGACGTACCGCCACGCGCACCCCCCCTCACCCTAACCCTCTCCCCAGAGGGGAGAGGGGACTTCGAAAGCACCTGACCCCGCCCCGCCCGCAACGTCATCCCAGGGAGCCGTCCCGTGACCGCCGACATCAAGTCCCTCATCGGAAAGCTCGACCGCGACGGGCGCAAGGTTCTCGAACGCTCCGCCGCGCTGTGCGTCTCGCAGACCCACTACGACGTCGAGGCGGAGCATGTGCTGCTGGCCCTGCTGCGGCTGAAGGACGCCACCGTCGCCGGCATCCTGCGTCATTACGGCGTCGAGGCGGGCCGGCTGGAAACGGAACTGGAAGCGGCGCTGGACCGCATCCGCCGCGGCAACAGCCGCACCCCGGCCTTCTCCCCCCGCGTGCCGGAGATGCTGGAGACGGCGCTGCTGATCTCCGTCACCCATCTGGACAGCCCGCAGATCCTTCTCCCGGCCATCCTCTGGGCCGCGGTCGCCTGCGATTCCGTGCGGGCGGTGATCACGGAGTCCGCCCCCTCGCTGCTCGCCCTGCCGCGCGAGCGCACCGCGTCGGACCTGCCGGAGCTGGTCCGCGCCCTGAAGGCGGGCGGACCGTCCACCGCGGCACCCGAATCCTCTCCCGCCGCCGCTCCGGTCTCCGCCGCCTCGGACGGGCGGGCCATGCTCGACCAGTACAGCCAGGACCTGACCGCCCAGGCCAAGGCCGGGAAGATCGACCCGGTGATCGGGCGCGACCGCGAGATCCGGCAGGTCATCGACGTCATGATGCGCCGCCGCCAGAACAACCCGATCCTGGTCGGCGACCCCGGCGTCGGCAAGACCGCCATCGTCGAGGGGCTGGCCCTGCGCATCGCCGAGGGCGACGTGCCGCCGCCGCTGCGCGGCATGGTCATCCGCACGCTCGACCTCGGGCTGCTCCAGGCCGGGGCCGGGGTGAAGGGCGAGTTCGAGAACCGATTGAAGTCGATCATCAAGGAGGTCTCGGCCTCCCCCGTGCCGATGGTCGTCTTCATCGACGAGGCGCACGCGCTGATCGGCGCCGGCGGGGCCGCCGGCCAGGGCGACGCCGCCAACCTGCTGAAGCCCGCCCTGGCGCGCGGCGAATTCCGCACCATCGCCGCCACCACCTGGGCCGAGTACAAGAAGTATTTCGAGAAGGACCCGGCGCTGGCCCGCCGCTTCCAGCCCGTCTCGGTGCCGGAGCCGGACGAGACGGCGGCGGCGGCCATGCTGCGCGGCCTCGTCCGCCGCTTCGAGGAGCATCACGGGGTCAGCGTGCTCGACGACGGCATCGCCGCCGCGGTCGCCCTGTCCGCCCGCTACATCCCCGCCCGCCAGTTGCCCGACAAGGCGATCAGCGTGCTCGACACCGCCTGCGCCCGCGTCGCCATCGCCCGCAGCTCCAAGCCCGAGGCCATTGAGGCGATGGAGCGCGAGGACGCCATCCTGGCCCGCGAGGCGGAGCGGCTGGAGGCCGAACCCGGTACCGCCCACCACGCCCGCCTGTCGCAGATTTCGCAACGCCGCGGCACCCTCGCCCTGGAGAAGGCCGCGCTGGACGAGCGCTGGACGCGCGAACGCGACTTGGTCGATGCGGTGGAGGCCGCCCTGAAGGCCGGCCACGCCGTGGAGGCCGCCGCCGCGACGGAGAAGCTGAAGGCCGTGCAGGGAGACAGCCCCCTCGTCCCGCACCGGGTGGATGGCGCGGTGGTCGCCGCCGTGGTGTCGAACTGGACCGGCATTCCGGTCGGCTCGATGTCCAAGGACGACCTGGAGGTGGTCGCCACGCTGGAGGACCGCATGGCCGCCCGCGTCGTCGGCCAGCCGCAGGCGCTCCAGGCCATCGCGCGGGCCGTGCGCGGCTACCGCGCCGGTCTGGGCGAGCCGCAGCGCCCCATCGGCGTCTTCCTGCTGAGCGGCCCGAGCGGCGTCGGCAAGACCGAAACCGCCCTGGCGCTGGCCGAACTGCTGAACGGCGGCGAGGACAGCCTGATCACCATCAACATGTCGGAGTATCAGGAGGCCCACGCCGTGGCGACCCTGCGCGGCGCCCCTCCCGGCTATGTCGGTTATGGCAGCGGCGGCGTGCTGACCGAGGCGGTGCGCCGCCGCCCCCACGCCGTGGTGCTGATGGACGAGGTGGAGAAGGCCCACCCCGACGTGCTGGACATGTTCTATCAGGTCTTCGACAAGGGCGTGCTGGAGGACGGCGAGGGCGTGGAGGTGGACTTCCGCAACACGCTGATCCTGCTGACCAGCAACCTGGGCGACACCGAGCTGTTCGCGCTCGGCCGCGAGGCGCTCGACGCCGGGCGCATCGGCGAGGCGCGGGAGGAGGGGCTGGCCGCCATTTCCGACGTGTTGCGCCGCCGCTTCCGCCCGGCCTTCCTGGGCCGCCTGTCCATCGTGCCCTACTACCCGCTGAGCGAGGCGCAGATCCGCCGCATCGTGACGATGAAGCTGGACAAGCTGCAGCGCCGCACCGCCGGCAACCGCGGCGCCGAGCTGGCCGTCACCGACGCGGCGGTGGAGGCGCTGGTTCTGCGGGCGCTGAACTCCGACGCCGGGGCGCGCATGATCGACACGTTGCTGTCGGAGTTCGTGGTGCCGGAGGTGGCGATCCGCATCCTCGACCGCGTCGCCGCCGGCCAGCCGGTGGGCCGCATCACCGTGGACCATGGCGCGGACGGGCGCTTCACCGTCAGCGTGGACGGCACGGCGGCCTGACCGGGGAGCGGCGAGGATGGCAAAGCGCTTTTCCCAGGACGGCCAGTATCTGTCCATCACCACCCCGCTGGGGGCGGACGCGCTGGCGCTGCGCACCATCGTGGGGGAGGAGCGGCTGTCGTCGCTGTTCACCTACCGCATCACCATGATCTCGTCGGACGAGGACATCGCCTTCGACCGCGTCGTCGGCAAGGCAGTGACCGTCGCCATCACGCTCGGCGACCAGGAGACGGTGCGCTACATCAACGCCATCGTCGGCCGGATCGAGCTGACCCACGTCGACGACCGCGGCCAGGTCGCCCATTACGAGGCGGAGCTTCACCCCTGGCTGTGGATGCTGACCCATTCCGGCGACTGCCGCATCTTCCAGGAGAAGACGGTCCCGGAAATTGTCGAGGAGGTCTGCAAGGGCGCCGGCTACACCGACCTCAAGAAATCACTGACCGGCACCTACGCCAAGCGCGAATATTGCGTCCAGTACCGCGAGACCGACTACAACTTCGTCGCCCGTCTGCTCGAAGAGGAAGGCATCTTCTATTACTTCGCGCATGAGGACGGGAAGCACACGCTGGTGCTGGGCGACGGGGCCAACGCCTTCGCCAAGAGCCCGCTGCTCGACGCCTTCGAATACCGCGCCACCGAAGGGCACGACGACGAGGACCATGTGCTGAACGGGCTCAGCGTCGAGCGGCGGGTGACGACCAAGAGCTACGGCATTGATGGCTACCATTTCGAGACGCCCTCGACCGACCTCTACGCGACAGCCGAAGGCGCGTCGGGCTTCGGCACGGTCAGCGACTACATGGGCCGCCACACCACCTCGTCGGATGGCGAGGCGATGGCCAAGCTGCGCCAGCAGGCCCTGGCCTTCCCCGGCCGCCGGGTGCGTGGCAGCGGCGAATGCCGGTCGCTGGAGGCCGGGACGCGCATCACCGTGTCCGGCCACAGCAAGAGCGACCTGAACGCCGAGTATGTCCTGTATTCCGTGCGCATCGACGGGGCGAGCGGCCATTTCAACGCCCATTTCACCGCCTTCCCGCCGGACCTGCCCTTCCGCCCGCTCGACACGGCGGTGAAGCCGCGCATCCACTCCACCCAGACCGCCATCGTCGTCGGCAAGAGCGGGGAGGAGATCTGGCTCGACAAGTACGGCCGCATCAAGGTGCAATTCCACTGGGACCGGCTGGGCAAGAAAGACGAGAAAAGCTCCTGCTGGGTCCGCGTCGCGCAGAACTGGGCTGGCAAGAACTACGGCATCATGTTCTTTCCCCGCGTCGGGCAGGAGGTGGTGGTGACCTTCCTCGACGGCGATCCCGACCGCCCGCTGGTCACCGGCTCGGTCTACAACGCCGAGCAGACCGTGCCCTACACGCTGCCCGACGATTCGACCAAGAGCACCATCAAGACCCAGACCTCGAAGAATGGCACCGGCAAGTTCAACGAGATCCGCTTCGAGGACAAGGCCGATGCCGAGGAGATTTTCGTTCACGCCCAGAAGGACATGAACGTCGAGGTGTTGAACGACGTGACCCGCCTCATCAAACACGACGAGGTGGAGACGGTCGAGAACGACAGCACCATCGACATCCAGCACGACCGCAAGCTGACCGTGAAGAACGATCACAGCATCACCGTGTCGGACGGCAACGAGACGCACGAGGTCGCGAAGGGCACGCGCGCCGTGACGGTGAAGGGGAACGAGACCCACACGAACAAGGCGGACTTCATCCACAAGGCCGACGGCGACTACACCCTGACCATCAAGGGCAACCTGACCATCGACGTGACCGGCGACGTGGTCATCAAGGGCAAGTCGGTGAAGGTGACCGCCACGTCGGGCGAGGTCGCCGTCAAGTCCGGCACAGGCATGAAGCTCGACGCCGGCGGCGCCTTCAACGCGAAGTCCGGCATGGCGATGGAGATCAAGTCCGGCATGGGCATGGACGTCAAGGCCAGCATGGCGATGAACCTGAAGGCCGGCCTCGGCCTGACCGCCGAGGGTCTGTCCGCCACACTGAAGGCTCAGACCATGGGCGAGGTCAGCGCCGGCGCCATCATGACCGTCAAGGGCACCCTGGTGAAGGTGAACTGAGATGGCCGCCGAGACCGCCGACGACATGGCCGCCCCCGCCGCGTCCGATCCCCAACCCGTCGAGGAGCGCGACGAGCTGGGTCGCATCGTGCGCAGCGGCGAGATGCGCGACGAGCGGTTTTATGGCCTGTACACCGCCTACGGCGGGGACGGGCACCCGATCCTGCGCGCCCGGCTGCGCGCCAGCAATCTGCATGGGGAGGTGCGAAACTACGCCCCCGGCGGCGCCCTCGTCCAGGTCGCCGAGTATGCGGACGGCGTGCAGCATGGCCAGACCACCTTCTACGCCAACGCCCGCCCGACCTGCCGCATGACCTACCGCGACGGGCTCCTCAATGGCCCGTCGGTCTTCTTCCACGAGAGCGGCACGGTGGCCGCCGTCTTCCAGTATTGCGACGGCAAGCGCGAGGGCGAGGCATTGTTCCACAGCCCGCAGGGCCGACCGATGCGGCGGGAGAGCTACGCCAACGACCGCCTGCACGGCCCGGTCCTAGGCTATTACGACGACGGCACGGTGAGCGAGCGCGCGGCCTTCCTGGACGGGCTCCAGGACGGGGTGCTGCGCCGCTTCTTCCCCTCCGGCGCGCTGATGCAGCACGGCGTCTACCGCCGCGGTCTGCTGATCGAACCGCTGCGGACCTATTCGGAGGACGGCAAGGAGATCGCCGTGTTGCAGCCTCCGGCGGGGTGACAGGGCTTGGGCCGGCAGCCATAAACCCCTCTCCCCTCTGGGGAGAGGGTTAGGGTGAGGGGGTTGCGCTTTTGCCGAACGTCCCGCCTCGCACATCCCCCTCACCGGCCCTTCGGGCCACCCTCTCCCCAGAGGGGAGAGGGCTAAACCGCCACAAATAAGAGTCGATCACGGCGTCTGAACCGTGAACTGCCCCGGCACCACGATCTGGATCACCCCTCCCCAATTGCACATCAGCTTGCTGGTGGAGGTCAGGGCCGGCATGTTGCCGACCATCACCGTGGGCGCGCCGGGCACCCAGGGGGCGACGGTGCAGGGAACGCAGGGCTGCGGCTTGATCACACCCGGCGGCGGCACCGGAATCATCGAGGCGACCACCGGGTTGGCCGGGCTGGTGCACACGCCGAAGGGCGGAATGTTCATAATCGGCTTGTTGTCCATGATGTTCGCCATCGGCGGACCGCCGGCCATCGTCCGGTTCAGCGGCAGCACCACCAGGGCGGACGGCGCCGCCCCGAAGCTGCAGGTCATCATGGCTCCCGCGCACACCGCCTGACTCATCCCGTCTCTCCATACCGAAACGTCCAGGCGAAGAGTGGGCGCCTCCGCCGTCCCGCGGCAAGCGGTCCCTGGACCGGATTGGTCCGAATTCGCTTCAACCCGGCGGAAACGGGCCGAAGCCGTCGAACAGGCCCGGCTCCGCCTCGGTCTCCGGGTCGAGCAGGTCGGTGCAGCCGACGCCGATCAGGCGGATCGACCGCCCGTCCGGCTCGGCATCCAGCATCTCGCAGCCGGTCTGCCAGATCAGCCCCGCCGACCGCGCGGGCGGATCGACGCGGCGGGAGCGGGAGATCGTCTGGAAATCGGCGGTCTTCATCTTCAGCACCACGCTACGCCCCCGCAAGCCCGCGGCGGACAGGCGGCGCGCCACCGTCTCGGCCAGCGGCAGCAGCGCGTCCTTCAGTGCCGCCTTGTCGGCGGTCTCCCAGTCGAAGGTCGTCTCGGCGGAAATGCTCTTGCTCGGCGATTCCGGTTCCACCCTCCGGTCGTCCTGGCCGCGGGCGAAGCGGTGCAGCAGGCGGCCCATCTTGCCGTGGCGGCGCACCAGATCGATCTCCGACCAGCCGCGCAGGTCGCCGACCGTGCGGATGCCGTCCGACTGCAGCTTGCGCTGGAGCACCGGCCCGACGCCCCACAGGATCGACACCGGCTTGGGCGCCAAAAAGTCGAGTGCCTGCCCCCGCCCGATCACCGAGAAGCCCCGCGGCTTTTCAAGGTCGGAGGCGATCTTGGCGAACAGCTTGTTGTAGCTGAGCCCGACCGAGGCGGTGATTCCCAACTGGCTCTCGAACCGGCGGACCAGCTCCACCAGCGCCTGGGCCGGGCTGATGCTCAGCCGCTCCGCCACGCCGGACAGGTCGAGGAAGGCCTCGTCGATGGACAGCGGCTCCACCAGCGGGGTGAAGGCGTGCATCAGCTCCCGAGCCAGCCGGCCCAACGCCTTGTACTTCGCCATGTCGGGCCGCAGCACCACGGCGTCCGGGCAGGCCTCCAGCGCCTGCCACATCGGCATAGCCGAGCGCACCCCGGCCATCCGCGCGATGTAGCAGCAGGCGGCCACCACCCCGCGCCGGTCGCCGCCGATGATCAGCGGGCGGCTGACCAGCTCGGGCCGGTCACGCTTCTCCACCGTGGCGTAGAAGGCATCGCAGTCGATGTGGCCGATGGCGAGGCCGTGCAGCTCCTCATGCCGGACCAGCCGCCGGCCGCCGCATTTCGGGCAGCGCGGCTCGCTCCCGCGGAGGGCCGCCGCGCAGTCACGGCACAGGACCTTGCAATCGTCGAACACAGCCATGGCCGCAGTCTAGCAGCAGCGCGCCCGCGGCGGGAAAGGAATGTTCCCGTCCCGTTCCAGTTTTCCGCTCAGAAGCGGAAGCCCCGGTTGAGCAGCCAGCCGAGCGGGCCGGTGAAGACCAAAGGCTGGTCCTGCACCAGCAGGCACAGGCATTCCCCGTCCGCGTCGGCCACGGCGTGGTGCGGCGTGCCGGTGTCGTAGGACGCCACGTCGCCGACCCGATAGGCCCCGAACTCGTCGGAGAAGCCGCCCTTCATCACCAGCAGCATCTCGCTGTCGGTGTGGCGGTGGGCCGGCACCCGAGACCCCGGCGCCATGCGCAGCAGGCAGGCCGAGGCGGTTCCGGCGCTGACGCCCCAGGCCGACAGATGGACGCCCGGAACGATGCGCACCCATTCCAGCGCCTCCGGCTCCGCCCCGATGGCGCGGCGCAGCGGGCCGGGAAACAGGCTCTTTCCGGCCGGCGTGGGAACGGGCGCCGGCGCGGCGGCCGTCGCGTCGAGCCGGGTCATCAGGGTGCCGAACAGCGAATCGGACACCGGCTCCGGCGGCAGATCCGCCAGCAGGACGCCGCCGCAGGCTTCCAGCTCCGCGACCTGCGCGCGGCAGTCGGGGCAATAGGCGAGATGCGCGGCGACCAGCAGCGACTGCACCTCGCGCAGGCTGCCAGCGGCGTAGTCGAGAAGCCGTTCGGGGGCGGGATGATGGGCCGGCACGGTCACGCCCCCTCCCCGAAAGCCCGGCGCAGGCGAACGAGGGCCAGCCGCAAGCGGGTCTTCACGGTTCCCAGCGGGATGCCGCGTTCGGCGGAGATTTCCGCATGAACCTTGTCCTCGTAATAGGCGAGCCGCAGCACGTCGGCCTGCTCCGGCGGCAGGTTGCCGATCACCGCGCGCAGACGGAAGGCCGTCTCGGCCGCTTCGAACTGGTGGTCGGGCGTGGGCTCCTCCCCCCCGTCCTGCATCAGGTCGTCGGGCTGAAGCTCGGGCCGCCGCTCTTGCCGGACGCGGTCGATCCGGCGGTTGCGAGCGATGGTGTAGATCCAGGTGGAGGCGCTGGCCAGCGCCGGGTCGAAGCGGTCCGCCCGCAGCCACACCGCCATCATGACGTCCTGGACCAGCTCCTCAGCAGCACTGCTGTCGGCGCCCAGCCGGCGCATGTAGGCTTTGATGCGCGGCGCGAAATGGTCGAACAGCGCGCGGAAGGCGGTGGAATCGCGGTTGCGCGCGACGGCAAGCAGCAATTGCTCGTGGTCCGGCATGGTCGGGTCGTTCGAATCGGCCTTCGGCAGCATGCCAGGGACAAGTCTTCGGTCGGTCTCGGTCTTGCCGCACCATACAACAGCGTGTGTCGCGGCACACGGCGTAATTCGGCATAGGATCAGCGTCGTGCGTAGGGGCGGGGCATCCCCCAACTGGATTCCCTGGTATGGTGCCCCCACTTGATGCTAGGTCCGCGACGCCCTCCACCAAGCCCCTCATCAAGAAGGAAGAAGGCATGAGCCTCGAACCGAACTTCGAACATCTGCGGGCCAGGGCCGTGGAGTCGCTGTTCCAGCATCTGGCGGACGCCTGCGTCGGGCTGATCGTCGTCGACCGGGACGCGCGGATCGCCTGGATCGGCGACCGTTATCTGGAGTTGCTGGGCTATTCCGGCAACCCCGAGGACGCGCTGGGCCGCCCGGTGGAGGATGTCATTCCCAACAGCCAGATGCGCCATGTGGTGGAGAGCGGGCAGACCATGCTGCTCGACCTGATGGACATCAAGGAGCGGACCATCGTGGTCACCCGCCTGCCGCTGCGCGACGAGGACGGGACGCTGATCGGCGCCATCGGCTTCGCGCTGTTCGACCGGGCCGACCGGCTGCGCCCGCTGATGTCGAAGTACCAGAAGCTCCAGGAGGAGCTGACCCGCGCCCGGCAGGAACTGGCGCAGGAGCGGCGCGCGAAATATTCCCTGTCGCAGATGATCGGCAACAGCGATTCCATGCGCGAGGTGAAGCGCTTGGCCCGCCGCGCCGCGCAGCTCGACAGCACCGTCCTGCTGCTGGGCGAGACCGGCACCGGCAAGGAGCTGCTGGCCCACGGCATCCACGCCGCCAGCCCGCGCGCCAACGCACCTTTCGTCGGGGTGAACGTCGCAGCGATCCCGGAGAACCTTCTGGAATCGGAGCTGTTCGGCGTCGCCCCCGGCGCCTACACCGGCGCCGACCGCAAGATGCGCGAGGGCAAGTTCCAGCTCGCCGACGGCGGCACCCTGTTCCTCGACGAGATCGGCGACATGCCGCTGCCGCTCCAGGCCAAGCTGCTGCGTGTGCTGCAGGAGCGGGAGTTCGAGGCGGTTGGATCGAACAAGGTGGTGCGCGTCGATCTGCGCGTCATCGCGGCGACCAGCCGCGACCTCGACGCCCTGGTCCGCGAGCGACAGTTCCGCGCCGATCTCTATTACCGTTTGAACGTGGTTCCGATCACCCTGCCGCCGTTGCGCGACCGGACGGAGGACATCGGCAGCATCGCCGACCGCATCCTCGACGAGCTGGCCTTCACGACCGCCGCCCCGTCGCGGGAGCTGACCGCCGGGGCGATCGCCGTGCTGGAGGATTACGACTGGCCGGGCAATGTGCGGGAGTTGCGCAACGTGCTGGAACGGGTGTCGGCCATGACCGACGACGCGGTCCTGACCGCCGAGCACATCCGCGGCGCCCTGCCGCGCGCGGCGGGTCCCGCCGGTTCGGGCGAGCGGCTGGCGGAGGGTGGCGACCGTCCCCTGAGCGACGTGCTGAAGGACACGGAGCGTGCGGCCATCGTCGGCGCCCTGTCGCGCACCGGCGGGGTGAAGGCGAAGGCCGCCAAGCTTCTGGGGATTTCGCGCGCCTCGCTCTACGAGCGGATGCAGGCGCTGGGGATCAAGGAGGACACACAGGGGACGGTGTAGAAGCCCTTCTCCCCTCAGGGGAGAAGGGTATGGGATGAGGGGCAGCCGCAAGGCCGGAAACGCACTGCAACGAGGCTGCGTTTCCGCCCTTCGGGCGCCCCTTCACCCTAACCCTCTCCCCGGAGGGGAGAGGGGACTTTCAGGCACTCAATGCGCGCCGTGGAAGGTGCGGCTGATGACGTCCATCTGCTGCTCGCGGGTCAGCTTGATGAAGTTCACCGCGTAACCGGACACCCGGATGGTCAGCTGCGGGTACAGCTCCGGATGGTCCATGGCGTGCAGCAGCGTCTCGCGGTCGAAGACGTTCACGTTGATGTGGTGGCCGCCCTGGCCGAAATAGCCGTCCAGCATGCCCACCAGATTGTCCACCCGCTCACCCTCGGTCGGCCCCAGCGCGCCGGGCACGATGGTGAAGGTGTAGCTGATGCCGTCCTGGGCGTGGGCGTAGGGCAGCTTGGCCACCGACGCCATCGAGGCGATGGCCCCCTTGCGGTCGCGCCCGTGCATCGGGTTGGCCCCCGGCGCGAAGGGCTGGCCGGCCTTGCGCCCGTCCGGCGT
>NZ_JAUQTX010000224.1:0-10899 GCF_059803775.1 Azospirillum sp. UFLA03-27
GTTATAGTCTCGTGGGCTCGGAGATGTGTATAAGAGACAGGTGCGACCTGCTTCGGCCTCTATGCGGATGCGGAACAGGCCGCCGCCGCCGCCCGGTCGATCCGGGCGGCGCGGCCGCGCTGGTGGGCGAAGTCCGCGCGGCTCCTGCCGACCCCGGCGGACGCGCCGCCGCTGCCCAAGGGATTGGTGGCACCGTCCGCGCTCACCACCGCCCCGGCGCCGCCGGTCCCCTTCCCGGACACCGGCGGCTGGGGCGTCGGCTGAGGGATCAGCAACCACCGCCGCGGGTCATCGCGCCACCCAGCATGGCGCCGCCCAGCGTGCCGGCGGCCGTCGCCGCCAGCTTGCCGTCGCCACGCCCGAACTGCGAGCCGACCAGCCCGCCGACCGCGGCCCCGCCCAGCACGCCGATCAGGTCGCCATCGAGTGGCCCGCACTCCACGACCTGCGGTGCCGCGCGGACCACGCGCGGGCGCTGCTGGACGATCACTGGCGGCGGCTCCTCGATGTAGACGGGGGCCGGAGCATAATGCACGACCGGCGGCTCCTCATAGACCACCACCGGCGGGGGGCGGCGGACGATCACCACCCGCCCGTCGCCATAGCCGCCGTCGATGTAGCCGTGCTCGTAATACCGGCCACGCTCATGGCGCTCACGGTCATAGCGTTCGCGCTCATGATGGCGCTCCTGCTTGGCGCGCCAGCCATGGGCCGGAGCCCAGTCCGGCGGATCGGCGAGGACCGGGGACACCCCCGCGCCCAGGGCCGCCACACCGGCCAGCAGCGCGACGGCGAGGGATTTGGGGGTGAAGCGGATGTGCGTCATGATGGCTCCAGGGTACGTCTCACCCGAATGAACATCCGGGGCTGGAGTCTTCATCCATCCGACAACCGGGAAGCGCGTGACAATTTTGAGAGTGCGCGAAGGGGGTGGGGCAAGAGCAACCTCACCCCACCGCCGGCAGCCGATCCAAGAACTTGTCCAGCGTGATCGGGTATTCGCGCACCCTCAGGCCCGTCGCGTTGTGGACCGCGTTAGCGACCGCCGCGCCCACACCGCACAGGCCCAGCTCGCCCACCCCCTTCGCCTTCATCGGCGAGGAGATCGGGTCGGCCTCGTCCAGGAAGATCACCTCCTGGTGCGGGATGTCGGCGTGGACCGGCACCTCGTAGCCGGCGAGGTCGTGGTTGACGAAGAAGCCTGTCCGCTTGTCGAGCGCCAGCTCCTCCATCAGCGCGGCGCCGACGCCCATGGTCATGGCGCCGATCACCTGGCTGCGCGCCGACTTCGGGTTCAGGATGCGGCCCGCCGCACAGACCGCCAGCATCCGCCGCACGCGGATCTCGCCGGTCGCGGCGTCGACCGCCGCCTCCACGTAATGGGCGCCGAAGGTCGACTGCTGGTATTTCTTGTCGAGGTCGCCGTATTCGATGCCGTCCTCGGCGGACAGGCCGTCGGCGCCCGCCGCTTCGGCCAACGGGACCCTGCGGTTGCCGGCGACGACCTGACCGTCAACGAACTGCGCGTCGGCGGAGTTGACGCCCAGCCGCTGCGCCACCGCCTCGCGCAGTTTCACGCAGGCGGCGTAGACCCCGGCGGTGGCGTTGTTGGCGCCCCATTGGCCGCCCGAGCCCGCGGACACCGGGAAACTCGAATCGCCGAGCCGCACCGCCACCTTGTCCAGGCCCACCCCCATCATCTCCGCCGCGGTCTGGGCGATGATGGTGTAGCTGCCGGTGCCGATGTCGGTCATGTCGGTCTCGACCGTGACGATCCCGCGCTGGTCCAGCCGCACCCGCGCCGCTGATTTGGTCAGAAGGTTGTTGCGGAAGGCCGCCGCCATCCCCAGCCCCACCAGCCAGCGCCCGTCGCGCACCTGCCCCGGCTTCGGGTTGCGCTTGGCCCAGCCGAACCGCTCCGCCCCCAGGCGCAGGCACTGCACGAGCTGGCGCTGCGAGAAGGCCCGGTTTGGATCGGCGGGGTCGGTCTGGGTGTCGTTGCGGATGCGGAACTCCACCGGGTCCATGCCCAGCGTCTCCGCCATCTCGTCCATGGCGACCTCCAGCGCCATCATCCCCGACGCCTCGCCCGGCGCCCGCATGGCGTTGCCTTCGGGCAG
The DNA here is from genome assembly GCF_059803775.1 of Azospirillum sp. UFLA03-27. Taxonomy (NCBI): domain Bacteria; kingdom Pseudomonadati; phylum Pseudomonadota; class Alphaproteobacteria; order Rhodospirillales; family Azospirillaceae; genus Azospirillum; species Azospirillum sp. UFLA03-27. The sequence goes on from NZ_JAUQTX010000224.1 coordinate 2,121, forward strand.
GTCGAGCGTGGCGATGCGGTTGCCGATCAGCCGGTTCGCCCCGGCGTAGAGCAGCCGCGTCTGGTCGGTCGCCGTCTCCTCCGAGCCGCCGGGCAGGTTGCCCGACCAGCTTTCATGGGCGATGGCGGTGATCGTGCCGTCCGGCATGGCGCCGATGCGGACGCGCTGGATGGTGGCGGGGCGGTGGGTGGTGTTGTTCATCATCAAGGGCCGCGACAGCCCGACCTTGACCGGCCGCCCGGCCTGCCGCGCGCCAAGCGCCGCCAGCAGCGCGTCGGCGCGCAGGAACAGCTTCCCGCCGAAGCCGCCCCCGATGAAGGGGGAGATGACGCGCACCTTGTCCTTCGGCATCTTCAGCGTCGCCGACAGGTCGGTCACCATCCAGTCGATCATCTGGTTGGAGGTCCAGACGGTCAGCCGGTCGCCCTCCCAGGCGGCGATGGTCGCGTGCGGCTCCATCATCGCGTGGCTTTCGTCCGGCGTCGTGTAGGTCTCGTCGAGCTTCACCGGAGCCGCCGCGAAGGCGCCGGCGAAATCGCCGACCACCGAATCGCCGTCCTTGGTCTTCTCCGCCTTGTCCTTGACCGCCGCCAGATCATAGGCGCCGTCCGTGGCAGTGTAGTCGATGCGGACGAGCCCCGCCGCGGTGCGCGCCTGCTCGAAGGTTTCCGCCACCACCAGGGCGACGGCCTGCTGGTAATGCTCGATCTCCGGCCCGCCGAGCAGGGTCGCGGCGTTGCGCTTGCTCTTTTCGAGGGAGCCGGCGTTCTCCACCGTGACGATGGCGACGACGCCGGGGGCCTTTCGCGCCGCTTCCAGATCCATGGACGCGATGCGCCCCTTGGCGATGCCCGAGCCGATGACCCAGCCATAGGCGACGTTCGGCGCCACGTCGTGCCATTCATAGGCGTAGGTGGCCTTTCCCGTCGTCTTCAGCGGCCCGTCGATGCGGTCGGTCGGCTTGCCCACCACCTTCAACTGGTCGATCGGGTTGGTGGTCGCGGGAGTGTCGAACTTCATGTCTCACCCTTTCGCTTCGGCCAGCACCGAGGCGAGCGTCCGCTCGACCAGGGTCAGCTTGAATGCGTTGTCGTGCGTCGGCTTCGCATCGGCCAGCAGCCCGGCGGTGACCGCCTTGGCGCCGCGCGGCACCTCGGCCTCGGCGGCCTCGACGCGCCACGGCTTGTGCGCCACGCCGCCCAGCGCCACCCGGCCGCCACCGTCGCGCTGCACCACCGCCGCGATGGAGACGAGCGCGAAGGCGTAGGACGCGCGGTCGCGCACCTTGCGGTAGACGTGGGTGCCGCCGACCGGCTTGGGCAGCGTCACCGCGGTGATGAGTTCGCCGGGAACCAGCGCCGTCTCGATGTGCGGCGTGTCGCCGGGCAGCCGGTGGAACTCCGCGATGGGGATTTTCCGCGTCGTCCCGTCGGCCCGCACCGTCTCCACCGAGGCGTCGAGCGCGCGCATGGCGACGGCCATGTCGCTGGGGTGGGTGGCGATGCAGGCGTCGCTCGACCCGACCACGGCGAGCTGCCGGCTGTAGCCGCCGATGGCGGCGCAGCCGCTGCCGGGCTGGCGTTTGTTGCAGGGCTGGTTGGTGTCGTAGAAGTAGGGGCAGCGCGTGCGCTGGAGCAGATTGCCCGCCGTCGTCGCCTTGTTGCGCAGTTGGCCCGACGCCCCGGCGAGCAGGGCCCGCGACAGCACGCCATAGTCGCGCCGCACCCGTTGGTCGGCGGCCAGCGCCGTGTTGCGCACCAGCGCGCCGATGCGCAGCCCGCCGTCCGGCGTCGCTTCCAGCGTGTCGAGCTTCAGCCCGTTGACGTCGATCAGATGGGCCGGCGTCTCGATCTCCAGCTTCATCAGGTCGAGCAGGTTGGTGCCGCCCGCGATGAATTTGGCGCCCGGCCGGCGCTCGACGGCCGCCGCCGCCGCGGCGGGGGAATCCGCCCGCTCGTAGGTGAAGGGTCTCATGCCTCCCTCCGTGCAACGTCCGAGATCGCATCGACGATGTTGGAATAGGCGCCGCAGCGACAGATGTTGCCGCTCATCCGCTCCCGGTACTCATCGACCGTAGCCTGGGGCGCGGCGTTGAGGTCGGCGGTGACGTGGCTGGGCACACCGGCCTTGATCTCGTCCAGCATCGCCACCGCCGAACAGATCTGACCCGGCGTGCAATAGCCGCACTGGTATCCGTCATGCTCGACGAAGGCCGCCTGCATGGGGTGCAGCCTGCCGGGCAGGCCCAGCCCTTCGATGGTGGTGACGCTGCCGCCCTCGTGCATCACAGCGAGCGTCAGGCAGGCGTTGATCCGCTGCCCATCCACGATGACCGTGCAAGCCCCGCACTGGCCGTGGTCGCAGCCCTTTTTGGTGCCGGTGAGGTGCAGGTGCTCGCGCAGCGCGTCGAGCAGCGTCGTCCGCGTGTCGAGTTCGAGGTCGTGGCGCTGCCCGTTCACGGTGAAGGTGACCTTGGACAGGACGGGCGACAGAGTGGACGCTTCGGCTCCGGTCGCGGGGGGTGGCATGGCGGTCTCTCCAACGGTGGCCGCCCGCGCCGGCGCCCGGAACGGCGCCGCCGTCAGCGCGGCGGTGGCGGCGGTCCCAAGCAGGAGGCCGCGCCGCGTCATGTCGAGGTCGCCGGAATAGTGCATCGGTGGAATCCTCTTCCCTTCCTGGCTGTGACCCCGGCCCCGCGGGGCGGGGCGCAGGCGTGCGGACGGCTCATCCGCTTGTGCGGATGGGGAAAAGCTAGGCCGTGCCGGTCCGTGGATTACCCGCCGGTCTCTGATAAGTCTTATGAAACGGATCAATGGAACGCAGCGGCCCTGTGAACGGTTGAACCGGGTTTGCCCGGCGCTTTCTCATCCCGCTTTCTCATGCACTCGCCTTGATCCGCCCGCGACGCCCCGACATGATTGGCCGGCGCGGGAGGCTCGATGTCCCCGCAGGCCAAGGGCCATGCAAAGGAAGGTGAGCGTTGGATCTGCGTCAGTTGCGGTATTTCATCGGCATCGTCGATGAAGGCTCCTTCACGGCCGCGGCTCAGAAGCTGAACGTCGCCCAACCGGCCCTCAGCCACAACATCCGCAATCTGGAGGCGGGCCTCGGTGTCAAGCTGCTGACCCGCGGCGTCCATGGGGTCAAGCCGACCGCCGCCGGCACCCGGCTGTACGAGCATGCGGAGATCATCCTGCGCCACGTCGCCCAGGCGACCGAGCAGGTGCGCAACTGCTCGGGCACGCCGAGCGGGCTGGTGACCGTCGGCTTCACCTCGTCGGTGGCGCTGGTGGCGGCGGTTCCCCTGGTGCAGGCGGTCCGCGCCGAGCTGCCGCAGGTGTCGCTGCGGGTGGTCGAATCCTTCAGCGGGACGATCCTGGAATGGCTGAACGACGACCGGCTGGATTTCGGCTGCATCTACGACGTGACGCGGTCGCGCACCCTGCTGGCCGAATCGCTGGTGCGCGAGGACCTCTACCTGATCGGACCGCCGGGCGGCGAGGAGGGCGCCATCGCCTTTGACGAGCTGGCCGGCAAGGACCTGATCCTGCCGAGCCGCCCGCACAATCTGCGCGACCGCATCGAACGGGTGGCGCGCGAGACCTGCACGATCGTCACCGTGGCGGTGGAGATCAACGGGCTCCCCCAGATCAAGGCGCTGGTCGCCAAGGGGGTGGGCTATTCGGTCCTGCCGATCTCGGCGGTGATGGAGGAGTGGCGGATGGGCCAGGTCTCCGCCCGGCTGATCGTTTCGCCGTCCCTGCGCCGCTCGGTCCATCTCTGCCGGCCCCGCGGCGCCCCGGTGACCGAGGCCGCGGCGGCGGTGCGCGAGACCTTCCTGCGGGTGGTGCGTGATCTGGTCGGCGGCGGCGACTGGCCCGGCACCCTGCTGCTGGACGAGGAGGCGGCGGCGTCCTAGCGCCTTGGCCTCATAGCGCTTTGTTATGCGATGCATGCCCCATCTGTATTGGATCGGGGCCGGTCCGGCTGTTTACCATCCCAGTCACGGACAATCGGCCCAGGCCCACAGCGGAGGCTTTGCGGAATGACTTTACCCTTGTCTGGACCTCTGTCTGGACTTTTGGTCGTCTCGCTGGAGCAGGCGGTGGCGGCGCCGCTCTGCACGTCGCGCCTCGCCGACGCCGGGGCGCGGGTCATCAAGATCGAACGGCCGGAGGGCGACTTCGCCCGCGGCTACGACGCCGTGGTCCACGGGCAGAGCTCCTATTTCGTCTGGCTCAACCGCGGCAAGGAATCGGTCGTCCTCGACATCAAGACGCCCGAGGACGCCGAGCTGCTGGAGCGGCTGATCGCCCGCGCCGACGTCTTCGTCCAGAATCTGGCGCCGGGGGCGGCGGAGCGGGCCGGCTTCGGCTCGGACGCCCTGCGGCGGCGCCATCCCCGGCTGATCACCTGCGACATCTCCGGCTACGGCGACGACGGCCCCTACCGCGACATGAAGGCCTACGACCTGCTGGTGCAGAGCGAGACCGGGCTGGCCTCCATCACCGGGTCGCCGGACCAGCCGGGGCGCGTCGGCGTGTCGGTGGCCGACATCGCCTGCGGCATGAACGCCTACACCGGCGTCCTACAGGCGTTGCTGGAGCGCGAGCGCAGCGGCGAGGGATCGGCGGTGGCCGTGTCCCTGTTCGATTCGCTGGCGGAGTGGATGATGGTGCCGCTGATGCACCACGACCATGGCGGCAAGGCGCCGGGACGGGTCGGGCTGATGCACCCGAGCATCGCCCCCTATTCCGCCTTCGCCCTGGCCGACGGCCGGCAGGTGGTGCTGTCGATCCAGAACGAGCGCGAATGGGTGGCCTTCTGCGCCGACGTTCTGCTGCGGCCGGAGCTGGCGACGGATGAGCGCTTCGCGACCAACAACCGCCGCGTTGCCAACCGGCCGGAGCTGGACGCGCTTGTCGCCGCCATCTTCCGGACCATGGACCACGCCGAGGCCGTGCGCCGCCTCAACCGCGCGCGCACCGCCTTCGGCTCGCTGAACGAGGTGGCGGACCTGTCCACCCACGCGCAGCTGCGCCGCGTGACCGCCGAGACGCCGGGCGGACCGGTCGAGGTGGTGGCGCCGCCGGTGCAGGTGCGCGGCCGACCCTACGCCTCCGGCGCCGTTCCGGCGCTGGGCCAACACACCGACGCCGTCCGGCGTGAGATCTTCGAATCGACGCCGTCCGGCGTCAAACCGTCGAACAATAAGGGGGGAACATGAGCATGGACCATTTGCGCGATTGGATCGGCCGGTCGGAAGGCGCCGAGGACGTCGCGGCGCCGGTGGCGCTGACCGGACTGGCGGCGATGCTCGACCACGACACCCCGCCCTGGCCGGCGGGCGAGGTGCCGCCGCTCGGGCATTGGCTGTATTTCCTGCCGAAGGCGCTTCAGCGCGACATCGCCGAGGACGGCCACCCGCACAAGGGCGGCTTCCTGCCGCCGGTGGAGCTGCCCCGCCGCATGTGGGCCGGCGACACCCTGACCTTCCACCGCCCCATCCGCAGCGGCGAGGCGATCACCCGCCGCTCGACCATCGAGGAGGTCACCCCGAAGGAGGGCCGGTCGGGCCGGATGGTCTTCGTGAAGGTCCGGCATGAGATCAGCACCGCCGCCGGCGTCGCCATCACCGAATTCCACGACATCGTCTACCGCGAGGCCGCCAAGCCCGGCGACGCCCCCGTCCCCGGCGAGCGCCCGGCGGGCGAGGCGGTGTGGCAGCGGCGCATCCAGCCCGATCCGGTGCTGCTGTTCCGCTATTCGGCCCTGACCTTCAACGGCCACCGCATCCATTACGACCGCGACTATTGCCGCGACGTCGAGGGCTATCCGGGGCTGGTGTTCCACGGCCCGCTCAGCGCGACCATGCTGATGGACCTGTTCCTGCGTGAGAATCCGGGGGCGCGGGTGACCGGCTTCCGTTTCCGGGCGAAGCGGCCGCTGTTCGACATCCATCCGCTGACCCTGTGCGGCGCCCCGACCGCCACCGGCGCCACGCTGTGGGTGACCGACCACGAGGGCTTCGTGGCGATGTCCGCCGAGTTGGAGGCCGAACGGTCATGACGGCGGCGCATCGCGGCACGGTTGGAGGAGGCGTCTGATGTCCCTGCCGTATCAATCCTACCTCTTCGTCCCGGCCGACAACGCGAAGCTGCTGGAGAAGGCCCACCAGCGCGGGGCGGACGCCCTCATCCTCGACCTCGAGGACGCAGTCCTGCCCGCCGGCAAGCCGGACGCCCGCCGCGGGCTGCCTGCGCCGATCGACCGGCTGCATGGGCTGGGCGCGCCGGTGCTCGTGCGGATCAACAGCGGCTGGCGCGACGCCGTCGCCGATCTGGAGGCCGCGGTGCGTCCCGGCGTGGTCGCCCTGGTGGTGCCCAAGGCCGAGGACGCCGGGGCGCTGCGCGTCCTCTCCGCCATGATCGCGGAGTGGGAGGTGGAGCGCGGCCTGACGCCGGGTGCCATCGGCCTCGTCGCCCTCGTCGAGAGTCCGCTGGGGCTGGAGCGGCTGGGCGAGATCGCCACCGTCCCGCGCGTGACGGCCCTGGCGCTGGGCAGCGAGGATTTCGCCCTGACGCTGGGGGTGGAGCCGACCGAGGCGCTTCTCGCCCTGCCCTGCCGCCAGATCGCGCTGGCCGCCGCCGCCCGCGGTCTCGCGGCGATCGGCCTGCCCGGCTCGCTGGCCGAGTTCCGCGACCTCGACGCCTACCGCGCCATGGTGGCGCAGGCGCGGGCCGTCGGGATGACCGGCGCGCTGTGCATCCACCCGGCCCAGCTGCCCGTCGTCCGCGACGTCTTCGCCCCCTCCGCCGCCGACGTGGCCTGGGCCGGGCGGGTGGTCGCGGTGTGGGACGAGGCCCAGGCGGCGGGGCGCGGCGCCGTGTCCGTGGACGGGCGCATGGTCGACCGCCCCGTCGCCGAGCGGGCGAAGGCCATCCTGGCGCGCACCACCGCTACAATCAAAAACGCAGGGTGACGAGACATGAAGACCAGCATCGGTCAGGGCTTCGACGAGATCCGCGACGCCGTGCGCGCGCTCTGCGCCGAATTCCCCAGCGAGTACCATCGCCGCATCGACGAGGAGCGCGGCTATCCCGAGGAATTCGTGGACGCGCTGACCAAGGCCGGCTGGATGGCCGCCCTGATCCCGGAGGAATACGGCGGTTCGGGTCTCGGCCTGACCGAAGCCTCGGTGATCATGGAGGAGATCAACCGTTCGGGCGGCAATTCCGGCGCCTGCCACGGCCAGATGTACAACATGAACACGCTGGTCCGGCACGGCTCGGAGGAGCAGCGCCGCCGCTACCTGCCGAAGATCGCGGCGGGCGAGCTGCGCCTCCAGTCGATGGGCGTCACCGAGCCGACCACCGGCACCGACACCACCCGCATCAAGACCCGGGCCGAGAAGAAGGGCGACCGCTACGTCATCAACGGGCAGAAGGTGTGGATCTCCCGCGTCCAACATTCCGACCTGATGATCCTGCTGGCCCGCACCACGCCGCTCGATCAGGTGCGCAAGAAGTCGGAGGGCATGTCGATCTTCATCGTCGACATCAAGGAGGCGATGGAAAAGGGCATGACCGTGCGGCCCATCCGCAACATGGTCAACCATGAGACCAACGAGCTGTTCTTCGACAATCTGGAAATCCCCGCGGAGAACCTGATCGGCGAGGAAGGCCAGGGCTTCAAGTACATCCTGACCGGCCTCAACGCCGAGCGGGTGCTGATCGCGGCGGAATGCATCGGCGACGGCTACTGGTTCATCGACAAGGTCTGCGACTACACCCGCGACCGTCAGGTGTTCGGCCGCCCGATCGCCCAGAACCAGGGCGTGCAGTTCCCCATCGCCGAGAGCTTCATCGAGGTTGAGGCCGCCAACCTGATGCGCTTCGAGGCCTGCCGCCTCTACGACGCCGGGGAGCCCTGCGGCGCCCAGGCCAACATGGCGAAGTACCTCGCTGCCAAGGCCTCGTGGGAGGCGGCGAACGCCTGCCTGCAGTTCCATGGCGGCTTCGGCTTCGCCAGTGAGTACGACGTGGAGCGCAAGTTCCGCGAGACCCGGCTGTATCAGGTGGCGCCCGTCTCCACCAACCTGATCCTGGCCTACGTCGCCGAGCACGTCCTGGACCTGCCGAAGTCCTACTGACCGGACAGGTGTTCCCGGGCGCAATTCCTCATCGGTGCCGGAGGTGGCCTGAAAGCCGCCTCCGGGTTTGAGCTGATCCGCCGCCCGAAAAGGAAAAGGTGGGTGACGGAGCCCGGAAGGCCCCGTCACCCGCCTTGTTTTTTGGAGTGCGCTCCGGCCCCGCCGCCTCAGCCGAACCAGGCGGCGACGTTGCCGGTCTGGCCGAGGATGGTGATGCGGTTGCCTCCGCCGACGTCGAGGGTGGTGTTGCCGCCCTCCACCCGCGCCGAGCGGATCACCGCGCCGAGGTCCATGCTGGCGTCGTAGAGCGCCAGACGGTCGACCCCGACCTGGAAGTCCATCACCACCGATCCGCCCGACGCCCGCCCGAAGGCGAAGACGTCCGCCCCGGCGCCACCCCACAGCGTGTCCGCACCGCCGTCGGCGAACAGCACGTCGTTGCCCGACCCGCCGTTCAGTAGGTCATTGCCAGCCCCACCGAACAGCGTGTCGTTGCCGTCCTCGCCGAACAGCGTGTCGTCGCCGCCGTCGCCGCTGGCCAGGTCGTCGCCCGCGCCGAGACCGATCAGGTCGCGCCCCTGTCTCTTATACACATCTCCGAGCCCACGAGACTATAACAGCTATCTC
>NZ_JAUQTX010000225.1:0-10895 GCF_059803775.1 Azospirillum sp. UFLA03-27
GGTTGATGCGGGGGCCGGAGGCGTTGCCGCCGCGACGGGCGGCGGCGGTGGGCGCTTCATCACGATGGGCGGGCAGCCGGGGCCGGCGGCGCCGAACAGGGCGGCCTGGATCTCGCATTCGCTGGGGTTGGGGCCGAGCGGGACGGCGGGCGCCGCCGCCGATTGCGCCAGGGCCGGACCCGCGGGAAGGGCCAGCCCGCCCCCTAAAAGTCCGAACGCCAAGAGCCCGATTGTTGGGAACGTCCGCATTTGCATGCCCGCATTGTCCCAGGCTTGGGGGCGGGCCGTCAAATTCCGCGTGGAACAGTCGTGCGTGCCTCTGTACGATCCCGGTCCGATCTTTCGTTTGCGGTATGCGGGAGGAAACAAGAATGAAGTCGATGAAGGCGCTGTTCGCCGGTCTGGCGCTGGCCGCCATGGTTCTGCCGGGCGTGGTCGCCAGCGGCGCGGCGGCGGCGGACTACAAGGCCGAGTACAAGCTGTCCACCGTGCTGGGCAAGCCGTTCCCCTGGGGCATCGGTGGCGACCGCTGGGCCGAGCTGGTCAAGGAGAAGACCAACGGGCGCATCAATGTGAAGATGTATCCCGGCTCCGCCCTGGTGAACGGCGACCAGACCAAGGAATTCACCGCGCTGCGCCAGGGCGTGATCGACATGGCGGTGGGCTCCACCATCAACTGGTCGCCGCAGGTGAAGGAGCTGAACCTCTTCTCGCTGCCCTTCCTGATGCCCGACCACAAGGCCATGGACGCGCTGACCCAGGGACCGGTCGGCAAGCAGCTGTTCGACCTGCTCGCCACCAAGGATGTGGTGCCGCTGGCCTGGGGCGAGAACGGCTTCCGCGAGGTCTCCAACTCCAAGCGCGCCATCCGCACCCCGGAGGACCTGAAGGGCCTGAAGATCCGCGTCGTCGGCTCGCCGCTCTACCTCGACACCTTCACGGCACTGGGCGCCAACCCGACGCAGATGAGCTGGGCCGACGCGCAGCCGGCGCTGTCCACCGGCGCCGTCGACGGTCAGGAGAACCCGGTCGGCGTGTTCGTCGCCGGCAAGCTGCCGACGCTTGGCCAGAAGCACCTGACGCTGTGGGGCTACGTCGCCGACCCGCTGATCTTCGTGGTCAACAAGGAGGTCTGGAACAGCTGGTCCAAGGAGGACCAGGAGGCGGTGCGCGCCGCCGCCGTCCAGGCCGCCGCGGAGGAGGTCGCCATCGCCCGCAAGGGCATCACCGCCCAGGACGACAGCCTGCTGAAGGACATCGCCGCCCAGGGCGTCGAGGTCGTGCAGCTGACGCCCGAGCAGCAGAAGGCGTTCCAGACCGCCACCCGCGCCGTCTACGACAAGTGGGCCAAGACCATCGGCCCCGACCTCGTGAAGGCCGCCGAGACCTCCGTCGCCGACCGGAAGTAAGCCTGCGGCTTGCCGTGCCGTTGCCCCCACCCTGATCCGCGATGGGAAAAGGGTGGGGGCGACCGGTTCCCAATTCGAGATTTTCCGATGAACAACGATCTGCTGGAAGCCGGCATGGCGACGGAGCAGCCCAAGACGCGGGTGCCGGTGACGCTGGAGCGTTCGCTGGCCGCCCTGTCCATGGCCGCTCTGTGCCTCGTCACCTTCGCCAACGTCGTGACGCGCTACCTGACCGATGTCTCCCTGGCCTTCACCGAGGAATATTCGATCTTCCTGCTGGTGGTCATGACTCTGTTCGGCTCCGCCGTCGCCGCCGCCGCCGACCGGCACATCCGCATCACCTTCATCGCCGAGAAGCTGCCGCCGGCCCTGCGCCGGGTGACGGAGCTGGTGGCCTGGACGGCGGCGCTCGCCATGTTCGGCCTGCTCGTCTGGTACGGCGGACGCCTGACCTACGACCAGTGGCGGTTCGAGGAAACCTCGCCCGGCCTGGGCAACCCGCAATGGCTCTACACGGTCTGGCTTCCGCTGCTGTCGGCGGTCGTCGCCCTGCGCGTGATCGGGCGCCTGATCCGCACGGCGAAGGGAACGGCCTGATGGCGTTGACGATTCTGTTCGGCGGCTTCCTGCTGCTTCTGGTGATCGGCGCGCCGCTGGCGGTGGCCCTGGGGCTGGCGGGGTCGCTGGCGATCCTGGACGCGCAGCTCGGCATCCTGTCGGTTCCGACCAACGTCTATGCCGGCATCGCCAAGTACCCGCTGCTGGCCATCCCGGTCTTCATCCTGGCCGGCCTGATCTTCGAGCGGGCGGGCGTGGCCAAGCAACTCGTCACCTTCGCGTCCTCCATCGTCGGGGCGAAGAACGGCGGGCTGGCGGTGGTGGCGATCCTGGTCTGCATGGTGATGGGCGGCATCTCCGGCTCCGGCCCCGCCGACGCGGCGGCGGTCGCCACAGTGATGATCCCGTCCATGCACAAGGCCGGTTATCCGAAGGCCTTCTCGGCCAGCGTGATCGCGGCGGCGGCGGCAACGGCCATCCTGATCCCGCCCTCGGTCGCCTTCATCATCTACAGCGTCCTGGTCCCGCAGGCGTCGGTGCCGGCGCTGTTCGCGGCGGGGCTGATCCCAGGCGTGCTGGCCGGGCTGTCCCTGCTGGCGCCGACGATCTGGCTGTCGCGCAAGCACGGCTTCGGCCTGAAGGACGCCGGGCCGCGCCCGCCCTTCTGGCGCAGCCTGCGGCAGGCGATCTGGGGTCTGCTGGCCCCGGTCATCATCCTGGGCGGCCTGCGCACCGGCGCCTTCACCCCGACCGAGGCGGCGGTGGTCGCCGTCTTCTACGGTCTGGCCGTCGGCGTCTTCGTCTACCGCAGCCTGACCTGGCGCGAGCTGTACGAGGTGCTGGCCGAGGCGGCGGAGATGTCCGCCGTGGTGCTTCTCATCATCGCGCTGTCCAGCGTCTTCGCCTGGGCGGGCAGCACGATGGGCGCCTTCGACCGGGTCGCCGCCCTGGCGATCGAGGGGGTGGGCAGCGAGGTCCTCGTCCTGCTGCTGCTGAACGTGGCGTTGCTGGCGCTGGGGATGGTGCTCGACGCGGTGTCGATCTTCCTGATCCTGCTGCCGCTGCTGACCCCGATCATGACCGCCTTCCACTGGGACCCGGTGTGGTTCGGCGTGATGCTGACCATGAATCTCGCCATCGGCCAGTTCACCCCGCCCATGGCGGTGAACCTGATGGTGACCACGCGGGTGGCCGGCATCAGCATGGAATCGACGGTGCGTTGGGTTCTGTGGATGGTCGCCGCGATGCTCAGCGCGCTGGTCCTGGTGACCTTCGTGCCGGAGCTGGCGCTCTGGCTTCCCCGGAAGCTCGGTTACCTGTAACCCTCAGGCCTTGGCGCGGCGGGTGGCCAGCAGGATGCCCGCCGCGATCAGGCCGATGCCGGCGGCGTGGTAGAGGTGGGGTTGCTCGCCGAGGAACAGGATGGCGAGGACGCTCCCGAACACCGGCATCAGATGGATGCACATCCCCGCCGTGTTGGCGCCGACCAACGCCACGGCGCGGTTGAAGCAGAGATAGGCGGCGATCGACGGGAACAGCGCCACGTAGGCGACCGCCCCCAGCGCCGTCGGGGTGATCGGCATGGGGTTCCCGCCGACGCTTTCCCACAGGTAGAAGGGCAGCAGCATCGCCGCGCCGCCCGCGAAGGTGACGGCGATGAAGCTGAGGCCATGCACCGCCGGGCGGCGGCGCAGCAGGGCGGTGTAGGCGGCGTAGCCGAGCACCGCCGCCAGCACCCACAAGTCCCCGGCGGCGAGTTGCAGCCCGATCAGCACCGCCGGGTCGCCCCGCGCGATCAGCGTCAGGGCGCCGGTCAGCGACACGGCGATGCCCACCCCTTGCAGCGGGGTCACGCGGTCGCCGAACAGGGCCAGGCTCATCAGCACGATCAGCACCGGCATGGAGGACTGCATCATCACCGCGTTCAGCGCCGTGGTGGTGTGCAGACCCACATAGAGGAAGGTGTTGAAGACCGCGATGCCCAGCGCCGACAGCAGCAGGACGACCGGCCATTGGGCGGCCAGCGCCCGCGCGTCGTGCCGCAGGTGCCGCCACGCGAAGGGCAGCACCAGCAGCATCCCCAGCGTCCAGCGCCAGAAGGCCAGACCGACCGGCGGCACCTCCCCCGACACCGCGCGGCCCAGGACAGCGTTGCTGGACCAGAACAGCGGCGGCAACATCATCAGGAGCCACGCCTGATCGAACAGGCGGCGGCGGGCGGGGGTGGCGTTTTCGCTCACGGCTGGCGACTCATTGGACTGGACGCGTCAAGGTGGGTTCCGCGGCTCAGCCGCGGCGGCGCGGGGATGCGAAGGGCGAAAGGGGACCGTCGCCACGCGAGCCTTCACTGCGCGGGCCGTCACCACGCGGACCGTCCGACCGGAAGGCCTCGCTGCGGGAGAAGCCCTCGCGGCGCGGGCGGTCGCCCCGGGGGCCGTCACCACGGGGACCATCACCACGGGGGCCGCGCCCCTCGCCACGGGGACCGTCGCCGCGGCCTTCGCGCGGCGGCTTCGGCGGCTGGCGCATCTCCGCGTCCAGCTCGGCGATGCGCTTCACCAGCGCTTCACGGATCGCCGGGGCCGCGTGGGACTTCAGGGTGGCGAGCTGCTCCTTCAACTGCTGGAGCTGAAGCTGCTTCTGCTCCCGCGTGCGCTTGATGGCGACGTTGTCGGAATGCTGGCCGTCGAAGGCGCGCATGAAAAGGTCCTCGTTGCAGAAAATAAGACACCCGCCGTGGCGTCCCAGCGGACGCCCGGTCGGGGAGCGCGGAATATTGGAAAGGCACCGGCGCCAAAGCAAGCCGGGAGTTTGCTCCGCCTGTGCGATAAAGCGGTTGACGGGGGCGGCCCGGATCACTCTTCCAACGGACGTCGGCTGCGGAACAGCGACGCCGCCTCGTCGAGATAGCGCGACAGGGCGGCGGCGGCTTCCTCCGGCCCGGTGCGGCGCGACCCTTGGACGCGGGCCTCCGCAGCAGCGGCGGCCAGTGCGGCGGGGTCGGCGGCCAACGCGGCCAGCCGTTCGACGAAGGCGTCGTAGTCGGGGTGGATGAAGCGCAGACCGACGACGCTGGCGACGTCGCCGCCGGGAAGCGACAGCGGCACCGCCCCGGCGGCCAGGGCCTCGGCAGCGCTGGCGCCTCCGCCGGTCCGCCGGGGATTCACATAGGCGTCGCAGACCGCCAGCAGGGCGCCCATGTCCGACACATAGCCCAGGCACCGCAGCCGTGCTGCATGGCGTGACGCGGCCAGCTGCCGGGGCAGGGCGTTGGCGTGCCCGGCGAAGACGGCGATGGCGCGCGGCACGCTGTCGAACAGCGCCTCCAGCATGGCGAGGAAGGCGCCATCCGCCTCCTCGTCCAGCCGGTTGCCGACGACGGCGCAGACGAAGGCGCCGTCATCGAGCCCGAAGGCGGCGCGCGCCGTGTCCGTCCGCGGCGCCGCCCCGGCCAGCGAATGCAGGAAGCGGAAGGGCCGCCAGGACCGGGCCAGTGGCCCGTGGGCGGGTGCCGCGCCTCCGCCGAAATCCAGCACGATGTCGGCCTGCGACAGGGTGGTCCCGGTGGTGGTCGGAATGCACAGGGTGGGGCGCGCTCCGGCCATCAGATCAGCCACGACGTTCGACCCGCCGAGCGACAGCACGGCGTCAGGATCGAGCGCCGCGATGGCCTCCAGGAACCAGGCGATCTTGCCGGGGCTGACGCAGGGCGCGACCGAGGACAGCATCCGATAGCCGCGCCCGTCCGCCTCGATCCGCTGATCGCCGGAGAAGGTGGGCTCCACCGACGCCGCGAAGGAGGGCACGAACAGGCTGTGCGCCGCCGCTGGCATGATGTTGGTGTTGAGGATCACCACCTCCCGCCCGCAGCGGTCTTCCAGCAGGGCGGCGTAGGACAGCAGGTCGCGCGACGGCTGGTGGCGCAGCGACAGGAACTGGTTGGTCACCAGCACGACCCGCCCGCTGTCGGCTCCCCCGGCCCGGCGGGCGGGCGGGACGATGGCCTGACGGCGGCGCATCTCGTCGAGGATGCGGCGGTAGAAGGGGAATTGCCGTTCCTCGAAGAAGCCGGGGCGGCTCGCCGGGTTCATGCGCATCAGGAAGAGCTGGCGCCCGATGCCGGCGTGGATGTGCAGCAGCCCCTCCAGCCCGGATTGCGCGATGTTCCCCTCCACCGCGTCGAGCAGTTCGTCGTAATAGCGCAGGTCGCCGGAGACGGCGGCCATGGCCGACAGCAGCAGGACGGTGTCCGCTCCCCGCGCAAGCCGGGGCAACTCCCGCGCCGCCCGCGCCCGCTCGGTCCTGGCCCGGTCGAGAAAGGCCTCGCAGAGCGTCTCGATGGCCTTCAGGTCCCGCCCGCTCGTCACGGGCCGGCGCAGCGCGGCGGCGAGGTCGTTGAGGGGGGACGGGGAGGGGGGCTGGTGCATCGGCCGTGCTGGGAAAAGGGCGCGATGAGTATTGCCACACATGGAAAGGCCCCGGAAGGCGTTACCTTCCAGGGCCTTAGAGTGGTGCCGCAGCAGGGATTTGAACCCCGGACCTACTGATTACGAATCAGTTGCTCTACCCCTGAGCTACTGCGGCGCCGACGTCGATGCGTCGTGGGCGCGGAAATTAACCGGGGGGGCGGACCGGCGCAAGCGCTTTTTTGGGAGATGGATAAAATTATCCTTTCTGGCGGATGACGTCCAAAAAGGGGTCGGCATAACGCTCCAGCTTGCGGGCGCCGACACCGGGCAGGCGGGCGAAGGCGGCGCGGTCCATCGGGCGCGTCGCGACCATCTCCAGCAGCGTGCTGTCGTGGAAGATCACGTAGGGCGGCACCCCCTGCGCGCGGGCCAGCTCGGTGCGGCAGTCCTTCAGCGCGTGCCACAACGCGTCGTCGGCGGGCGACAGGGCGCCGCGCGCACCCGCCCGCGACACGCCCTCGCCGGACAGGCCGCCGGAAGGGGCGGAGCCGCCGCGGGAGACGTGGCGGCGCAGCGCGTCGTGGACGCCGCGGCGCTTCTCCACCACCGGGTCCTTGCGCAGCTTGACCGTCTGCTGGCCCTTGATGACCGGGATTCCGGCGTCGGTCAGGCGGAAGCCGCCATAGCCCTCCAGATCGACCGTCAGATAGCCGGCGGCGACGAGCTGGCGGTAGACCGACTGCCATTCCGCCTTCGACAGCTCCTTGCCGCAGCCAAAGGTCTTCAGCGCGTCGTGGGCCTGCTGCGCCACCTTCTCCGTCGCGTTGCCCAGCAGCACGTCGATCAGGTGCCCGGCGCCGTAGCGCTGGCCGGTGCGATAGACCGCCGACAGGGCCTTCTGCGCGGCGACGGTGCCGTCCCAGGTCTCCACCGGCTCCAGGCAGGTGTCGCAATTGCCGCAGGGCGCCTCCAGCGTCTCGCCGAAATAGTTCAGCAGCACCTTGCGGCGGCAGGCCGAGGTCTCGCAGAAGCCGAGCAGCGCCTCCAGCTTGGAGCGCTCGACGCGGCGGTGGGAATCGCCGGCCTCCGACTGCTCCAGCATCTGGCGCAGGCCCACCACGTCGGCCATGCCGTAGCTCATCCAGGCGTCCGCGGGCAGGCCGTCGCGCCCGGCTCGGCCGGTCTCCTGGTAGTAGGCTTCCAGGCTCTTGGGCGGGTCGAGGTGGCAGACGAAGCGCACGTTCGGCTTGTCGATGCCCATGCCGAAGGCCACCGTCGCCACCATGACGATGCCTTCGCCCTTGATGAACAGGTCCTGGTTCGCCTCGCGCACCTCCGGCGGCAGGCCGGCGTGGTAGGGAAGCGCCTCCCGCCCCTGCTGGTTCAGCCAGTTGGCGGTGTCCTCCACCTTCGCCCGCGACATGCAATAGATAATGCCGGCGTCCTCGGGATGGTTCTCCCGCAGGAAGGCCAGCATCTGCTGGCGTTCGCTCTTCTTCGGGACGACGCGGTAGGTGATGTTGGGCCGGTCGAAGCTGGACAGGAAGACGCGGGCCTCGGTCAGCCCCAGCTTGTCCTTGATCTCCGCGCGGGTCTGCGCGTCCGCCGTGGCGGTCAGCGCGACGCGCGGCACGGTCGGGTGCCGCTCGTGCAGGATGGAGAGCTGGAGATACTCGGGCCGGAAATCATGACCCCACTGGCTGACGCAATGCGCCTCGTCCAGCGCGAACAGGGCGAGCCTGGTGCGGTCCAGCAGGTCGAGGAAGCGCGGGGTGACCAGACGTTCCGGCGCCACATAGACGAGGTCGATCTCGCCACGGACCATGGCCCGCTCCACCTCGCGCGCCTCGGCGGCGTCGAGGGAGGAGTTGAGGAAGGCCGCCCGCACGCCCAGCTCGCGCAGCGCCGTCACCTGGTCCCGCATCAGCGCGATCAGCGGCGAAACCACCACCGTCACACCGTCGCGCACCAGCGCCGGCACTTGATAGCACAGCGACTTGCCGCCGCCCGTGGGCATGAGGACGAGCGCGTCGCCGCCACGGATGACGTGGGCGATGATGTCGGCCTGCTGCCCGCGGAAGGCGGAATAGCCGAAGACCGACGCCAGCGCCTCCAGGGCGGGGTTGCCGTCAGGGTCCTGGGCCGGCTCCGCCGGATGGGCCTTGAGATTGAAGAGCGAGTCCACGCCGATGCGGTTCAGATGCGGGTCCGTCTCTGGACGATTTAGAATCTGGTGTTCGGGTCAGAATC
Source organism: Azospirillum sp. UFLA03-27 (assembly GCF_059803775.1). NCBI lineage: Bacteria > Pseudomonadati > Pseudomonadota > Alphaproteobacteria > Rhodospirillales > Azospirillaceae > Azospirillum > Azospirillum sp. UFLA03-27. Next base: position 8,627 of record NZ_JAUQTX010000225.1, read on the forward strand.
TGGTGGTCGGGGTGCGATCCCGAACGCGACGGCTATGATGTGGCACAGATCACCCGATTCGTGAAGACGCAATCCGGAAGGGCTGTGGGGACAAGGGTGGCGCATCGCGCGATGCGGGAAAAACTGTGGCGCGAATGCATCCGATCGTATGTAAGGTGAAAACGGCGGGTGGAACAGGCCACCCGCCGTTTCGAAAGGAGAAAGAGGCATGCCAAAAATGCCCTTTTTCCTGGTGCTCCAGTGGCGGCGATGGCGGATCGAAATCCGCATCACCGTGCGCTAAGCACTAGGAGCGTGCCGGTGGGTGTTAGGAGCACCTGCCGGCCACTCCCGATAAGGTAGCGCAATTCCCCGGCGTTGCAAATCCCCAACCGGCTACAACAGGTCGCGCAGCATCGCCACCAGCGGCACGTCGGCGGGGGGCATGGGGTAGTCGCCCATGCGGTTCGGATAGACCCAGGCGAGCTTCTGACCCTCCCGCGCCATCACGTCACCCTCCCAGACGCGGCAGACGAACAGCGGCATCAGCAGGTGGAACGTTTCGTAGCTGTGCGAGGCGAAGGTGAAGGGAGCGAGGCAGCTCGCCGCCGTGTCGATGCCAAGCTCTTCCTTCAGCTCACGGACCAGCGCGGCCTCCGGCGTCTCGCCCGCGTCGACCTTGCCGCCGGGAAACTCCCACAGCCCGGCCAGCGACTTGCCGGGCGGGCGCTGGGCCAGCAGGACGCGGCCGTCGGCGTCCACCAAGGCCACCGCGACGACCAGCAGGGTCGGCAGGGAACCGGGGGCCGGGGTAGAGGAGGGGTCGAAGCAGGCCGGCATCAGGCGGTCTCCTGGGTGAGGAACCGCCAGCGTCCGGCGGTCAGTCCATAATGGTCGGCGTCGTCGAGCGGCAGGAAGCCGACCTTTTCCAGCACGCGGCGGGAGCGGTGGTTGTCCGGCGCGATCCGCGCCCACAGGCGGGGCAGGCCCAGCGCGAAGGCGGCGGGAACGACGGCCCGCAGCATCTCCGTGCCGTAGCCGACCCCCTGGTGCGGCCGGCCCAGCCAATAGCCGACCTCGCCGTCCGCCAGGATCACGCCGATGCCGCCCACCGGCTGGTCATCGTCCTTACGGACCGCCAGCAGGTCGAGCGACGCGCGCTCCGCCCGGTTGCGGGCGGCCAGGGCGACCCAGGCGCGCCCGTCCTCCAGGCCGTAGGGATGGGGCACGCGGGCGAGCCAGCGCGCCACCTCCCACTCCCCGATCAGAGGAACGAAACGCACCACATCCTCCATGCGGAAGGGGCGGAGCGTCAGCCGCGCCGTGTCGAGGCGCTCGGGCAGGAGTGCGCCGGTCATGACGTCAAGGCCGGCCTCAGCTCCGGTAGGAGCCGTTGATGTCGATGTAGCCGTGGGTCAGGTCGCAGGTCCAGACGCGGGACGTTCCGGTGCCGATGCCCAGGTCGATGTGCACGTCGATCTCCTGGCCCTTCATGTGGGCGGCGACCGGCGCCTCGTCGTAGCCCGGAACCTCCATGCCCTCGGCGCAGATCAGCGTGCCGCCGATGGTGATCTTGATGAGGTCGCGGTCGGCCCGCTCGCCGGCCCGCCCGATGGCGGCGACGATGCGGCCCCAGTTGGCGTCCTCGCCGGCCAGCGCGGTCTTGACCAGCGGGGAGTTGGCGACGGTCAGGGCGATGCGCTTGGCGGCCACGTCGTTCTCGGCGCCGACCAGCGTGATCGAGACGAACTTGGTCGCCCCCTCGCCGTCGCGCACGATCTGCAGCGCGAGGTCGAGCATCACCTCCTCCAACGCCTTGCGGAAGTCGGCCAGCTCCGGCGCCTGGGCGTCGGTGACCGGGGCGTTGCCGGCCTTGCCGGTGGCGAACAGCAGCAGGGTGTCGCTGGTCGAGGTGTCGCCGTCCACCGTGATGGCGTTGAAGCTGCGCTCGGTGAACTCCGACAGCATGGACTGCAGCGCCGGGGCGGCGATGGCCGCGTCGGTGAAGAGAAAGCCCAGCATGGTCGCCATGTCCGGGGCGATCATGCCGGAGCCCTTGGCGAAGCCGCTGATCGTCACCGTCGTCCCGCCGATGGCGACCTGACGGGTCGAGCCCTTGGCGAAGGTGTCGGTGGTCATGATGGCCCGCGCCCCGGCCTCCAGCGCCGCCGAGTCGTCCTTCAGCGCCGGGACCATGCCCGGCAGGACCTTGGCGATGGCGTCGGCGGCCAGCGGGATGCCGATCACGCCCTGTCTCTTATACACATCTCCGAGCCCACGAGACTATAAC
>NZ_JAUQTX010000226.1:0-10898 GCF_059803775.1 Azospirillum sp. UFLA03-27
GGGAAACCGGAGGGGGAGGACGGATCGTCGGGCATCCGTCGGATATGGCGCAGACGGCGACGGCGGGCAAGCCCGCTTCACCGACCCGCATCGCAGGCGGAACGGAGCCGCGGAGAGGGTTCTTCTTTGTTCATTGCCCGTTCTCTTTCCTGATTCGTTCCTGTAGTCTCGCCGGTGGTCTCGGCATTTGCAGCGATCTTCGGGGAATTTCATGCAGTTCGCGTTCGACGCACAGTCGGTGGCTCTCGGCGGCCTTGCCGGCGCCCTTCTCGGGGCGATCCTCGCCGGCATGATCGTGCGCCTCTACGCCGCACGCGCCGAGGCGGAGGCCGCCGCCATCCACGCCGAACTGGTCACCCGGCTCGACGTCGCCGAGCGAATCGAGGGCGACCTGCGGGAGGAGGTGGAAGCCCGCGACCACCAGATCACCCGGCTGAACGGCGAGCTGTCCGCCGCCCGCGAACGGCAGGCGGAGCTGTCCACGACGCTGGCCCGCGAGCGCGCGTCGGCGGCGGAGAAGCTGGCTCTCCTGGAGCGCGCGCAGGCCACCCTGTCCGACAGCTTCAAGGCCCTGTCGGCCGAAGCCCTGCGCTCCAACAACCAGAGCTTCCTCGACCTCGCCAAGGAGACGCTGACGACCTTCCAGGAGCAGGCGCGCGGCGACCTGGAGAAGCGGCAGACCGCCATCGCCGACATCGTCGCCCCGGTCCGGCAGTCGCTGGAACGCATGGACGGCCAGATCCAGGAGATGGAGCGCAGCCGCGCCGGCGCCTACGAGGGGCTGAAGCAGCAGGTGCTGTCGCTGGTGGAGACCCAGGCCCAGCTCCGCGCGGAGACCGGCAACCTCGTCCGCGCCCTGCGCAGCCCGGTGGCCCGCGGGCGCTGGGGCGAGATCCAGCTCCGCCGGGTCTGCGAGATGGCCGGGATGCTCGACCATTGCGACTTCGTGGAGCAGATGAGCGTGGAGGCCACCGGCGGGCGGCTGCGCCCCGACCTCGTGGTCAAGCTGCCCGGCGGCAAGACCATCGTGGTGGACGCCAAGACGCCGCTGGAGGGCTATCTCGACGGGGTGCAGGCCGCCGACGACGGCGCCCGCCGCGACGGGTTGTCGCGCCACGCCCGCCATGTGCGGGAGCATATGAAGCAGCTCGGCACCAAGGCCTATTGGGACCAGTTCGCGGATTCGCCGGAATTCGTCGTGCTGTTCCTGCCCGGCGAGAACTTCTTCTCCGCGGCGCTGGAGCACGACCCGGCGCTGATCGAGGCGGGCATCGACCACCGGGTGATCCTCGCCACCCCGACGACGCTGATCGCGCTGCTGCGCGCCGTCGCCTACGGCTGGCGGCAGGAGCGGCTGACCGACAGCGCCCGCGAGATCAGCGCCTTGGGCGCCGAGCTTTACAAGCGCCTGCACGACCTGGGCGGCCACATGGAGCGGTTGGGCGGGCAGCTCGAAAAGGCCGTGGGCAGCTACAACGGGGCGGTCGGCAGCCTGGAGTCCCGCGTCCTGGTCACCGCCCGACGCTTCCGCGATCTCCACGCCACCCCGGACAGCGCCGAGGAGATTCCCCTGCTGGAACCGCTGGACCACGCACCACGCCCGCTCCAGGCGCCGGAGCTTCGCGCGGCCGAGCCCCGGGCAACGGAATTGAGGGCAACAGAATTGAGGGCGGCGGAACTGCGAGCGGCAGCCAGGGCGTAGGGCTGAAGTCTGCAACCCAGATTTGCCCGTCTTGTTTCGCCTTGCAAAGGAGGGGAGCGGTCCCAATTTCCCTCCTGTCATTCTGCTTCGGACTGCCGGCCTGCTACGCCTTCGGGTGCCCAGATCGTCGCTATGCCTGGACACAGTCTGATGCGCCGCACCGGCCGATGCGGCGCCTTTCATACTAATCGGAGAGCAATCATGCCCGTCGGTACCGTCAAGTGGTTCAACAGCACCAAGGGTTATGGCTTCATTCAGCCGGACAACGGTGGTGCGGACGTTTTCGTCCACATCTCCGCGGTTGAGCGCGCGGGTCTGCGCAGCCTGAACGAAGGCCAGAAGGTGTCCTACGAGGAGCAGCGCGATCCGAAGCGCGGCAAGACCTCGGCGGAGAACCTGAAGGCCGTCTGAGCCACGTCTCACGGCACGGCATCGGAGGGGGCACCGGGAAACCGGTGCCCTTTTCCGTTGCGCGCTTTTCCTCTACAAGCACCCCCCTGACGTTCGGAGTTTCCCCCCATGGCCAAGACCAAGAAGAAGCAGCCGGTGGACAGCGCCTACGTGCTGTTCGACGTTCTGTACGAAGACGGCGCCCGCACCTCCAACCGCAAGGTTCCCGGCACGCTGGTCGGCGGCCTGGACGGCGACGAGCCGGCCCGCGGCTTCATCGAGGAGCAGGACCGCAAGATCGCCGAGATGTCCGGCAATCCCCGCGGCCCCATTAAGTCGATCACCCGCTCGCCCCTCTGAGGCGCGGCCGTCCCGATGGGATCGGCGGGCCACGAGGTCAAGGAAGGCGGGTTGTGCCTTGCGCCTTCCTTGACCTCGTGGCCCGCCCCCCATATTTTGACGGATTGTCGCACCTCCACGCACCGTTGCTGAGTTCCCATGGCCGTTCTCGATATCCTCGTCGCCCCGCACCCTGTCCTGAAGCAGAAGGCGAAGCCCGTCGACAAGGTCGACGCCCGCATCGCCAAGCTGATGGACGACATGGTCGAGACCATGTACGCCGCGAAGGGCATCGGCCTCGCCGCGCCGCAGATCGGCATCCTGGAGCGGGTGATCGTCGTGGACGTGCACGACAAGGACGAGAAGCCGAACCCCATCCGCCTCGCCAACCCGGAAATCGTCTGGAAATCGGACGAGACGTCGGTGTGCGAGGAGGGATGCCTGTCGGTGCCCGACCAGTACGCCGAGGTCACCCGCCCCTCCTCGGTCCGGGTCCGTTACCTGGACGAGACCAACGAGACGCGCGAGATCGAGGCCGACGGCATGCTGGCCACCTGCATCCAGCACGAGATCGACCATCTGAACGGCGTGCTGTTCGTCGACTACCTGTCGATGCTGAAGCGCAACATGATCCTGCGCAAAGTCCAGAAGATGCAGCGCGCCTAACCTTCTGACGCCTAACCTTCTGACGTTGGACGACTCTTCATGACGCCGCTCCGCCTCGTTTTCATGGGCACGCCGGACTTCGCCGTGCCCAGCCTGCGCGCCCTGGCCGATGCCGGGCACGAGGTGGTCTGCGTCTACAGTCAGCCGCCCCGCCCCGCCGGGCGCGGGCAGCAGGTCCAGAAATCCCCGGTCCACCGCTTCGCCGAGGAGCGCGGCATCCCCGTGCGCACGCCCAAGTCGCTGCGCAACGCCGAGGCCCAGGCGGAGTTCGCCGAGTTGAAGGCCGACGCCGCGGTGGTCGCCGCCTACGGTCTGATCCTGCCGCAGCCGATCCTCGACGCGCCGCGGCTGGGCTGCCTGAACGTGCACGGTTCCCTGCTGCCGCGCTGGCGCGGCGCCGCCCCGATCCAGCGATCCATCCTGGCCGGCGACGCCGAGACCGGCATCACCATCATGCAGATGGACATCGGGCTCGACACCGGAGCCATGCTGCTGAAGGACGCGGTGCCGATCACCGCCGAGACCACCGCCAGCAGCCTGCACGACGCGCTGGCCGAGATGGGCGCCCGCCTGATCGTGGAGGCGCTCGGCGGCCTCGCCGAAAGCCGCTTGACCGCCGAGCCGCAGCCGGAGGCCGGCGTGACCTACGCCGCCAAGCTGACGCGCGAGGATGGCCGGCTCGACTGGACGCGCGACGCCGCCTATGTGGAGCGGCAGGTCCGCGCCCTCACCCCCTGGCCCGGCTGCTGGTTCGACGCCCCGACGCCGACGGGCGGGGTGGAGCGCATCAAGGTGCTGAAGGCCGAACCCGCCCCCGACGCGCGCAAGGCGGCGCCCGGCACGCTGCTGGACGACCGCCTGACCATCGCCTGCTCCGACGGCGCCGTGCGCCTCACCCTGGTGCAGCGGCCCGGCAAGGCTCCGGTGGATGGCGCCGCCCTCCTGCGCGGCTTCGCCCTGCCCGTCGGCACCCGTCTCGGCGACGCCGCATGCAGCGCTGGAAACTGACCCTCGAATATGACGGCCGGCCCTTCGTCGGCTGGCAGCGGCAGGACAACGGCCCCTCCGTCCAGCAGACGCTGGAGGAAGCCATCGAGCGCCTGTCCGGCGAGACCGTGCGCGTCCACACCTCCGGACGGACGGACGCGGGCGTGCACGCGCTGGGGCAGGTCTGCCATTTCGACCTGGAAAAGCCCTTCACCGGGCTGAAGCTGCGCGACGCGCTGAACTTCCACCTGAGGCCCGCCCCCGTGGCCGTCCTGCAGGCCGAGGCGGTGCCGGAGGACTTCCACGCCCGCATGACCTGTTTGGGGCGCAGCTACGTCTTCCGCATCGTCAACCGCCGCGCCCCGCTCGCCCTGGAGACGGGCCGCGCCTGGCACGTCATGCGGCCGCTGGACGCCGAGGCGATGCACGCGGCCGCTCAGGTCCTGGTCGGCCAGCACGACTTCACCAGCTTCCGCGCCGCGCTCTGCCAGGCCAACTCCCCGGTCAAGACGCTGGAGCGGCTGGCCGTCGAGCGGGTCGGCGACGAGGTCCGGGTGCACGCCGCCGCGCGTTCCTTCCTGCACCATCAGGTGCGCAACATGGTGGGCACGCTGGAGCTGGTCGGCGCCGGCAAGTGGAGCGCCGACGACCTGCGCCGCGCGCTGGAGGCCCGCAACCGCTCCGCCGCCGGGCCGACCGCCCCACCGGACGGGCTGTATTTCGTCAACGCCCGCTACTGACGCCCATAAGGCGGCGTCTGGCGCTCATCGCCGATTGCCGATAGACTCTCAGGCGAAGCACAACCGGCCGGGTTTCCGTCGCCGTGCACCGCCGTCCGCCGCGCCTGTTCCCGCCGTTCCTTCTGCTGATTGCCGTCCTGCTGCTGACTGGCTGCGGCGTGGATGGCGATCAGGCCGCGCTGTGCCGCAAGCTGATACCCGCCTTCGACTCCGGCCCCATCTCCATCCTGGACACGGAAGCGCTGAGCGGCGACGAGCCGGCCTTGCGCCTGACCTACCGCTCGGACAACGGACCCCACTGGATCGCCTGCCGCTTCGGCGGACGCTTCTTCGATTCGCGCCGGCACGAACTGGTGGCGGTGGCGACCGACCGCATGGGGCGGCTGCGGCCCATGCAATTCACCATGCTGCGAATCTGGGCCGGCCTGCCCGCCGCCCGCCTCAGCCTGCCGCCGGAGTCGAGCGGACCGGGACCGCAGCCGCGGACGGACTGGGCGCCGCTTCTCTTCTTCCTGCAACAGCTCATCAACGCGGCCACGGTGGCCTGCGTCTACGGGCTGCTGGCGCTGGGCTACACGCTGGTCTACGGCATTTTGGGGCAGATCAACCTCGCCATGGGCGAGCTGACCATGATCGGCGCCATGCTGACCGCCATGGGGGCGGCGGCGCTGGGCATGGCCGGGCTGGGCGGCCTGCCACTGGCGGTGCTGGGCGTCTTCGCCACGGTGATGGCCTTCACCGCCGTCCAGGGCTGGACCATGGACCGGCTGGTGTTCCGCCGCCTGCGCCGCACCCACAATCACACGCCGCTGATCGCCGCGGTGGGCCTGTCCATCGCCTATCAGGAGGGGATGCGGCTGCTGCACGGCGCCCGCGACTGGTGGCCCGCCCAGTTCCTGGCCGATCGGCACGAGCTGCTCAGCGACGGCGCCTTCACCGTCACCGCCCTGACCTCGCAGGCGGTGATCCTTCTGATGACCGGCGGGCTCTACGCCCTGCTGTGGGCGATCATGCAGCGCACCGCCTACGGCCGCGCCCACCGCGCCTGCGCCGACGATGTGGGGGCGGCGGAACTGGTCGGGGTGGATGTGGACCGCACCGTCGCCACCACCTTCGCGGTGGGCGGCGCGCTGGCCGCTGCGGCGGGGGCGGTGATCGCGCTCTATTACGGCGGGGTGAATTTCTACACGGGCTATCTGGTGGGCTTCAAGGCGCTGGCCGCCGCGGTGGTCGGCGGCATCGGGTCGGTCCCCGGCGCCATGCTGGGCGGCGCCTTGCTGGGGCTGGTCGAGACCTTCTGGTCGGCTTATTTCGCCATCGCCTACAAGGACATCGTGGCCTTCGGCCTGCTCACCCTCTTCCTGATCTACCGCCCGGACGGGCTGATGGGCCGCCGCCGCGGGCGGGGGGATTGAGAGCCCCCCGGTGGCGGGGACCGGTCAGGGAAGGTCCGCCCCCATGGCCGCGGCGATGGTGTCCAGGTCGCGGTCGGTGACCGTGAACAGCCCGAAGCGGAACGGATAGCCCCAGCTCCGCACCCCGGCGGAGAAGTCCAGCCGGTCGAGCAGGGGCAGGATCGGCGTCTCCCGCCCGTCCAGCCACCGCACGTCGCGGCGGAAGGGCACGAAGCCCCCGCCCATGTCGAACGGGTATGGCGTGCCGTCCCGCACGATGCCCACGGCGGTGAAGGATTGCAGGCGGTCCTTCCCCTGGAAGCGTTCGGTCGGCGAGTAGTAGGCGACGCGGTCCCCGGGGCGAATGCGGCGCAGCGGCGCCGCCTTGCCGTGGCAGACCTGCATGAAGCCCTCCGCCCGCCCCCACCGGACATGCTCGGCGGAGGCGACGGCGATCCAGCTGCGGCTGGCGGTGGTCGGATCCATGGCGGACCTCACGCTTCCGTCGGGGCGAAGACGCGCAGGCGGTGCCCGTCCGGGTCCAGCGCGACGAAGGTGTGGCCGAAATCCATGGCGGTCGGCGGCTGGGCGATGGTCAGGCCGCGCCGCACCCAGTCGTCGTGAAGGGCCTGCACCGCCTCGGCGCCGGCCACCCGGAAGCCGATCTCGCCGCTGCCGCCGAGCGGTCCCGCGGAGGCCGCCGGCTCCACCGTGTGGCGCGACCACAGCCCCAGCATGACACCGGAGTCCAGGGCGAACATGGCGAAGGTGGGCGACGCCTCGACCGGGGGCTTGCCGGTCAGGTCGGTGTAGAAGGCGGCGCTGGCGGTCGGGCTGTCCACATAGAGGAGAATGATGTTGGCGCTGAACATGGGCTGGTGTCCTCGCTGGTCCCCGGCACGGGCGATCCCGTCCGGCGAAGCCCAGGCTAGGGCAACACACTGACAGTTTCTGTCAGCAGTCGTGCGCGGGCGCGCTCACCGGACCGGGATGCCCTCGGCCTCGCGCCACTCCTTGAGCAGCTCCTGCCGCCGCCGCGGGTAGCGGACCTCCAGCGCCGTCACGGAGACGATGCGGTCGGCGCGGAAATGGCGGATCGCCCCGCGCAGTTCGCACCACGCGACCATGACGCGCAGCCGGTCGAAGAAGCCGAGCGCGAAGGGCCAGACGGTGCGCTCGGTGGCGACCCCGTCGCGGTCGCGGTAGGCGATGGACAGCTTGCGCTCGCTGCGGATGGCCCGCCGGACGACGGCGAGGTCGACGCCGTCCCCGACGATCGGCTCCCCCGGCCCGACGAGCAGCGCGGAGGCGTCCATGCGGTCGCGCAGATCCGGCGGCAGCACCGCCGCGATCTTGGCGAGCGCGTTCTGCGCCGCCGTCCCCAGCGCGCCGTCGGCGCGGTCAGCCACCCAGCGAATGCCGAGGGCGAGCGCCTCGATCTCCTCCTCCGCGAACATCAGCGGCGGCAGCAGGAAACCGGGCTGGAGGAGATAGCCGACGCCCGGCTCGCCGTCGATGCGGGCGCCCTGGGCCTGGAGGGTGGCGATGTCGCGGTAGATCGTGCGCAGGCTGACGCCGAGTTCGTCGGCGAGGACATGCCCGCTGACCGGCCGGCGGTGGCGCCGCAGGCACTGGATCAGATCGATGAGGCGTTCGGCGCGCGACAGCGGAGGATGCCCCTAAAAACGACGAAGCGGGGACGGCTGGAAGGCCATCCCCGCTCCGGGCGTCACAGCGGACCGTGAGAGCTTACAGGCTGCGCACGTCGGTCAGGTGCCCGGTCACCGCCGCGGCGGCGGCCATGGCCGGGCTGAGCAAGTGGGTGCGCCCGCCGCGGCCCTGGCGGCCTTCGAAGTTGCGGTTGGAGGTCGAGGCGCTGCGCTCGCCCGGCGACAGGCGGTCGGCGTTCATGGCGAGGCACATGGAACAGCCCGGCTCACGCCACTCGAAGCCGGCCTCGGTGAAGATCTTGTCCAGACCCTCTTCCTCCGCCTGCTCCTTGACGAGGCCCGAGCCGGGGACGACCAGGGCGCGCACGCCCTCGGCGACCTTGCGGCCCTGGGCGATCACCGCGGCGGCGCGCAGATCCTCGATGCGGCCGTTGGTGCAGGAGCCGATGAAGACGGTGTCCACCTTCACGTCGGTCAGCTTCTGGCCGGGCTCCAGGCCCATGTAGGCCAGCGAGCGCTCGACGGCGGCGCGCTTGCCGGCGTCGGCTACGTCGGCCGGGTTCGGCACGGTCGCGGTGATCGGCAGCACGTCCTCCGGGCTGGTGCCCCAGGTGACCTGCGGAACGATGTCGGCGGCGTTCAGAACGACGGTGGTGTCGTAGACCGCGCCCTCGTCCGACGGCAGGGTCTTCCAGTACTCCACCGCCTGCTCCCAGGCGCCGGCCTTCGGAGCCAGGGCGCGGCCCATCACATACGCGAAGGTCTTCTCGTCCGGGGCGATCAGGCCGGCGCGGGCGCCGCCCTCAATGGCCATGTTGCAGACGGTCATGCGGCCTTCCATCGACAGGCCGCGGATGGCGTCGCCGGCGAACTCGATGACGTGGCCGGTGCCGCCGGCGGTGCCGATCCGGCCGATGATCGCCAGCACGATGTCCTTGGCGGTCACGCCCTCCGGCAACTCGCCGTCGACGCGGACCAGCATGTTCTTGGCCGGCTTCTGCAGCAGGGTCTGGGTGGCCAGCACATGCTCCACCTCCGACGTGCCGATGCCGAAGGCGAGCGCGCCGAAGGCGCCGTGGGTGGCGGTGTGGCTGTCGCCGCAAACGATGGTGGCGCCGGGCAGCGTGAAGCCCTGCTCCGGACCGACGATGTGCACGATGCCCTGGCGGACGTCGTCCATCGGGAAGTAGCGGACGCCGAAGTCGCGCGCGTTCTTGTCCAGCGTCTCGACCTGGATGCGGCTTTCCTCCTCGACGATGCCCTTGGAGCGGTCGGTGGTCGGCACGTTGTGGTCGGGAACGGCGAGGGTCGCTTCCGGACGGCGCACCGGACGGCCGGCAAGCCGCAGCCCCTCGAACGCCTGCGGGCTGGTCACTTCATGGACCAGATGGCGGTCGATGTAGAGGATGCAGGTGCCGTCGTCCTGACGGTGGACGACGTGGCTGTCCCAAATCTTGTCGAACAGGGTGCGCGGCTTGGACATAGCAACTCTCTCTCGCGGCAATTCTCTCTCGCAAACCACAGACCGGACGAACGAAGCGTGCGGTAAGAGGGCCGCACAATAGCCGTCTCTTTCAACCAGGACAAGGCCGAGCCTGTGGAAAACACCCGGCATCCCGCAGCGAAAAATCGCCGCTCCTCCGCGCCGCCCATCGGCTGGCGGGGAAGGCGCTCCTTATGGTAGCGTCCGCCCACCGATCTCCATTGCCCCATTCGATGAAGGGTCATCCCGTGACGGACCCCACTGTCCGCTGTGAACGCTGCGAACGGCCTTATCCTGCCGAGCTTCCCGGCTGCCCGAACTGCCGGCGCATCCGCCAGACCAACATCGCCATCGCCACCACCATGATCCTTCTGGTGCTGTTCGCCATCGGCGGCTGGTTCGGCATCCAGGTCTTCACCGGCTTCTCCACCGGCGGCACGCCGTAACGCCGCCCCCTCGCGGGGCTGCCGCACCGGGAACGCAGACCTCCCGCCCCCACCCGCGCCGTAGGATGCGGCAAAATTCAGGGTTGGGAGGACTCATGGCGGATCAGGCCATGCCACGCGCCGCGGCCGGCCAGGGACCCGTGGGCGGTCCGGGCACCGTGGTCTACGCGCAGCTTGCGGGAATCGTGCTGTTCTGGGGCGCCAACTGGCCCCTGATGAAGCTGGCCCTGTCCGACATCGGGCCGCTGACCTTCTGCTTTCTCCGTTTCGCCGGGGCGGCGGCGGTGCTGGCCCTGCTGTCGCGGGTGCTGCGCTTCCCCCTCCTGCCGCCGCCGGGGGAGCGCTGGCCGCTGGCCCTGGTCGGGCTGCTGCAGATCGCCGGCATGCTGGACCTCAGCTCCATCGCGCTGCGGGTGGTGCCGCCGGGACGGGCCGCGGTGCTGGCCTACACCATGCAGATGTGGGCGCTGCCGCTGGGTGTGCTGTTGGCCGGGGAGCGCTTCACGCGTGGGCGGGTGATCGGCGCGTTGCTGACCTTCGCCGGCGTCCTCGTCTTCTTCAACCCGGCGCTGATGGACTGGAGCGACCCGGCGGTGCTGCTCGGCAACGGGCTGCTGCTCGCCTGTGCGCTGAGCTGGGCGCTCGGCGCCACCCTCTACCGCCGGCGCCGCGGCGGCTGGCGCACGCCCTTCTGGACCCAGACCTTCTGGCAGATCGCCGTCAGCGCCGTGGCGACCGCGCCGCTGGCCCTGGCGGCGGAGCACGCCCGGCCGATCCACTGGACGCCCGCGCTGGGCACCGTCCTGGCCTTCAACTGGGTGATCGCCACGGGGCTGTGCTTCTGGTGGTGGGCGAAGTCGCTGACCGCCATGCCGGCGGCCCAGGCCGGGCAGATCATCTGCCTCGTCCCCGTCACCGCCCTGCTGCTGAGCGCGGTCTTCATGGGCGAGCCGCTGACGGCCGGCGTGCTGATCGCGGTGGCGCTGATCGGCGCGGGAATCCTGACGACGATGCGGGCAAGGTAGGGAGCCGTTCGGGAGCTGTCTCTTATACACATCTCCGAGCCCACGAGACTATAACA
>NZ_JAUQTX010000227.1:0-10817 GCF_059803775.1 Azospirillum sp. UFLA03-27
GCGTATAATCGTCGGCAGCGTCAGATGTGTATAAGAGACAGCCCGTTCTCCCACCCCAATTTTGTCTTTCCGCCCTGAAATCCTCCTCTGAAATGCCGCCCGACCGATGACGGATTTCCTCACCGCGCTGGCCCTGGTCCTGGTGATCGAAGGCGTGCTCTACGCGCTGTTCCCGTCTGCGATGCGGCGGCTGATCGTCGAAGCGCTGACGATGCCGGAGAACCGGCTGCGCACCGTCGGGCTGGTGACGGCGATGGCCGGCGTCGGATTCGTCTGGCTTCTGCGGGGCTCCTGACACCCTTTTGCCGCGCGCGTCGCTGGACCGCGCCGCCATTTTCCGGCCATACTCCGACTTCTATACTCGCGCGTCCTCCGTGGCGGATGGGACCCGTGCGCCTTTGCTTGAAGCAGTGACGCGCGGGGATTACATCCGGCTCACGGATCGGTGACGCGCCCCCTCGGACCGCAATTCGCATGAAGCCGCGGGCCGATTGGAACAGATGGCCGATTGGAACAAGAAGGTGCCGGATGTCCGGCAGGGAGAGCTGAGTTGAACCCGAACCACCCCATCCACCGCGCCGAATCCGGCCGCGAAGCGGGCAACCGGTCGCTGGGCCGCCGTCTGCGCGTCGTGCCGCTGATCGCCGCTCTCCTGTTGGGGCTGTCCGCCGCCGTCGGCACCCCCGCCATGGCCCAGTCGCGCCCGGCGCCGACCAGCTTCGCCGACCTGTCGGAAAAGCTGCTGCCCGCCGTGGTCAACATCTCCACCAGCCAGGCGGTGGCGCAGCGCCAGCAGGGCGCCCGTCCCGAGATGCCGCAGTTCCCGCCGGGCTCGCCGTTCGAGGAGTTCTTCCGCGACTTCTTCGACCGTCAGCAGCAGGACCAGCCGCAGCAGCCGCGCAAGTCCACCTCGCTCGGGTCCGGCTTCATCATCGACGCCAAGAACGGTTACGTGGTCACCAACAACCACGTCATCCAGGACGCCGACGAGATCACCGTCATCCTGCAGGACGACACCAACATCAAGGCGGAGCTGATCGGCAAGGACCCGAAGACCGACGTCGCCCTGCTGAAGATCACCACCAACCACCCGCTGGTCGCCGTGCCCTTCGGCGATTCGGACGCCATGCGCGTGGGCGACTGGGTGCTGGCCATCGGCAACCCGTTTGGCCTGGGCGGTTCGGTCACCGCCGGCATCATCTCGGCCCGCCAGCGCGACATCAACGCCGGCCCCTACGACGATTTCCTGCAGACCGACGCCTCGATCAACCGCGGCAACTCCGGCGGCCCGATGTTCAACCTGAACGGCGAGGTCATCGGCATCAACACGGCGATCTTCTCGCCGTCGGGTGGTTCGGTCGGCATCGGCTTCGCCATCCCGTCCAACCTCGCCAAGCAGGTGGTCGCGCAGCTCCGCGAGTACGGCAAGACGCGGCGCGGCTGGCTGGGCGTGCGCATCCAGGGCGTGACCCCGGAGATCGCCGAGAGCCTGGGCCTGCAGGGCCACAAGGGCGCGCTGGTCGCCTCGATCACCCCGAACGGCCCGGCGGCCAAGGCCGGCATCCAGGCGGGCGACGTGGTGACCAAGTTCGATGGCAAGGAAATCAACGAGATGCGCCGCCTGCCGCGCGTCGTCGCCGAGACGCCGATCGACAAGGCCGTCCCGATCGAGGTGTGGCGCAAGGGCAAGTCGCAGCAGCTTCAGGTGAAGGTGGGCGAGCTTGAGGCCGCCGAGGAATCGGGCCTTCTCGCCGCCAATCCGGAGGAGCAGCGCCGCCAGCCTCAGCAGGCCCCGGCCCAGAAGCCGACCGAGACGCTGGGCCTGAAGCTGACCAACATCACGCCCGAGCTGCGCCAGCAGTTCGAGATCAAGCCCGAGCTGAAGGGCGTCGTGGTGACCGAGGTGGCCGGCAACTCCACCGCGTCGGAGAAGGGCATCCGCGCCGGCGACGTCATCATCGAGGTCGGCCAGGAGGAGGTCCGCAAGCCGGAGGACGTGACGTCCAAGATCCAGAAGGCCAAGGAGCAGGGCAAAAAGTCCATCCTGCTGCTGGTGGACCGTCACGGCGACCTGCGCTTCGTCGCCATCCCGCTCAGCCAGGGCTGATCCGGGGGCTATCCCGAAAGGAAAAGGGCACCGGCGGGAGACCGCCGGTGCCCTTTCGCTTTGTGAGGTTGCGGAGGCGTGCCCGTAAAGGCTGGGCGGTCAGCCCTCCACGAACTCCCCGATCCGGTAGCCCTGGGCGAACAGCAGGGCGGTCAGGTCGCCATGGTCAACGCGGGCGCGGGCCTGGGCGGCCACCGTCGGCTTGGCGTGGTAGGCGACGCCAAGCCCGGCGGCCAGCAGCATCGGCAGGTCATTGGCGCCGTCGCCGACGGCCATGGTCTCGACGCTCGGGACGTGGCGCTCCCCGGCGTAGGCGAGCAGCGCCTCCAGCTTGCTGTCCTTGTCGAGGATCGGCTCGACCACCGCGCCGGTCATGACGCCGTTGACCACCTCCAGCACGTTGCCGCGGTCGTCGTCGAAGCCGACCCACTGGCGCACCCGCTCCGTGAAGCAGCGGAAGCCGCCGGAGACCAGCACGCAGGTCGCCCCGTTGGCGCGCATGGTGGAGACCAGTGTCCTGGCACCCGGCATCAGCGTGGCGCGCTGCCACACCTCGTCGACGACGCTCTCGTTCAGGCCCTTCAGCAGGGCGACCCGCTCGCGCACCGCGCCCTTGAAGTCGATCTCGCCGTTCATGGCGCGGGCGGTGATCGCGGCGATGTGGTCCTTCAGCCCGACGTAATCGCCCAACTCGTCCAGCATCTCCTGCTCGATGATCGTCGATTCCATGTCGGCGACAAGCAGGCGCTTTTTCCGGTTGCCCGGCTTCTGGGCGATGACGTCGATGGCGAGGCCGTCTTGAGCAAGATTGGCCAGAGCGCGGCGCACGGCGGCTTCGGCCTGCTCGGGGACCAGCCCTTCCTCGGCGATGTCGCAGGCGCGGTCCGGCGCCAGCCAGTCCGGCTTGGCGGTATCGGCCCCCAGCGCGGTCAGGGACGCGCGGGCGGCCTGCACGGCCTGCTCGTCGAGAACGGCGGAGGCGGCGGCGATCAGCGTAACGACAGCGCTCATGGCGGGCGATCCTGGAAGAGCCGTGGGGAAAGGGCGCGCGCGCTCCCTAGCACAGCCGGGAGTTTGCGCCAACCCACTCCGCCAAGCGTCATAGACATTCCGCGCCGGGGACCCGGAAGCCTCCCGCCGTGTTTCCGCTCAAATCGCGGGAGGGTTCGTCCATGATCCAGCGGCCTGCCACCCTTCTTACCCCGTCCATTCTCGCTTTCACCTTGCTGTTGGCCGGATGCGGCACCGGGACTGATCTGGCGCAGCGCCCGCCGCCCGGCTATGTCGGCGACGTGGCGGCACGCGTCTCGGCGGTGGATTGGGCGCAGGCCCGTCTCGTGACGGTTCAACTGGACGAGTTCCAATTCCAGCCCGACCGTCTGGCCTTCGAGCGGGGAGTGCCCTATCGACTGACGCTGGAGAACCGCGGGAGCGTCGCGCACACCTTCACTTCCGAAGGCTTCTTCAAGGCCATCGCGGTGCGCCGGGTCACCACCGCGCAAGGCGCCGTCGAGACGCCGGCCCTGGTGAATCTGGAAATCCCCGCCGGCCAGACCGACGTGGTGGACTTCATCCCAATCCAGGCCGGCACCTATGACCTGGCCTGCCACGAACCGCTGCACAGCAGCTTCGGCATGACCGGGACGATCAGGGTTCGCTGAGGCCCCGCACCGGTCGTCCTTGCCAAGCCGAGCCTTCCCCTGCCATACGCTGTAGCCGGAGGAACGTCAGGCAAGGCGACATGGCAGAGGACAGCCCGCGCAACCGGGATGTGCAGCACCGGCATGTGGTGGTGATCGGCGGCCCGACGGCGTCGGGCAAGTCGGGCATGGCGCTCGACATCGCCCTGGCGCGCAACGGCACGGTCATCAACGCCGACAGCATGCAGCTCTACGCCGAGCTGGACGTGCTGACCGCCCGTCCGGGGGCGGAGGATCTGGCGCAGGCGCCCCACCGGCTCTACGGCGTGCTGCCGGCGGCGGAGCGCGGGTCCGCCGCGCGCTGGCGCGACATGGCGCTGGCCGAGATCGCCGCCGCTCACGCCGCCGGACGGCTGCCCATCGTCGTAGGCGGCACCGGCCTCTACCTGCGCACGCTGATGGAGGGCTTGAGCGCCGTTCCCGCCGTCCCGGACGAGGTCCGCAAGGCCGCCCACGCCCGGCTCCAGGAACTGGGGGGCGAGGCGTTCCGCGCGGAGCTGGTGGGCCGCGACCCGGCCTCGGCCAAGCTGAACCCCGGCGACACCACCCGCCTGACCCGTGCCTGGGAAGTGCTGGAGGCCACTGGCCATCCGCTCTCCCACTGGCAGACCCAGCGGGCCGAGGGCGCGCCGGAGGGCCTGCTGTTCTCCGTGCTGGTGATCGACCCGCCGCGCGACGCGCTCTACGCCAATTGCGACCGCCGTTTCCGAGTGATGATGGGGCAGGGGGCGCTGGAGGAGGTGCGGCGTCTGGACGCGCTCGGCCTCGAACCCGATCTGCCGGCGATGAAGGCGTTGGGCGTGCCGGAGCTGCGCGACTGTCTGCGCGGTGCGCTGACGCTCGACGAAGCCATTGCGCTGGCTCAGCAATCGACGCGCCGCTACGCGAAGCGGCAGGTCACCTGGTTCCGCCACCAGCTCGCGGCGCGGCCTCCGGCCTCCGCGCTGCATGGCTGCCATACGATCAATTCGCTCTACACAAGACCACTTAGTGAAGCAATACTGACCTATCTTGAAACGACGTTGCGTCGTTGACCCTCAGGAGGATTGAAAGTGACGGTCGATTGGGGAAACGTGTTTGCCGGTCGCGTCGCCGGTATGGGAGCTTCGGAAATCCGGGAGCTGCTGAAGCTGCTCGAACGGCCGGAAATCATCTCCTTCGCCGGGGGCATCCCGGACCCCGATTTCTTCCCGACCGCGGCCATCGCCCGCGCCTATGAGAAGATCTTCCAGTCCAACAGCGGGGCCGGCGGCGCGCTTCAGTACACCATCAGCGAGGGCTTCACGCCGTTGCGCGAGTGGATCTGCTCTTACATGGGCCGTCGCGGCATCCAGGCCGGGCTGGACGAGGTGCTGGTGACCAGCGGCTCGCAGCAGGCGCTGGAGTTCGTCGGCAAGCTGCTGATCGGTCCGGGCGAGAAGATCCTGGTGACCCGCCCGACCTATCTCGGCGCGCTCCAGGCCTTTTCGCCCTACGAGCCGCAGTATCTTTCCGTCCCCGGCGACGCCGAGGGGCCGGACCTCGCCGCGGTTGAGGCGGCGCTGGAGCAGAAGCCGAAGTTCTTCTACCTCGTCCCCGACTTCCAGAACCCCAACGGCACGACGATCTCGCTGGCCCGCCGCGAGGCGTTGCTGGACCTCTGTGCCAAGCACGGCGTGCCGATCGTCGAGGACGCGGCCTACACCGAGCTGCGCTACGAGGGCGAGCCGATCCCGTCGATCGTCGCGCTGGACGCCGCCCGCAACGGCGGCAAGATCACCAACGTGCTGTTCTGCGGCTCCTTCTCCAAGACGATGGTGCCGGCCCTGCGCGTGGGCTGGATCAACGGCCCGGCCGAGGTCATCAACCGGCTGGTCCTGATGAAGCAGGCCGGAGACCTGCACACCAGCACCATCAACCAGATCGTGCTGCACGATGTGGTGTCGCAGAACTTCGACAGCCACATCCGCCGCCTGCGCGCCGCCTACAAGGAGCGCCGCGACGTCATGTTGACCGCGCTGGACGAGTTCGCCCCGGCCGGGGTGACCTGGACCAAGCCGGAAGGCGGCATGTTCGTCTGGATCGAACTGCCGGAGGGCACCGACGGTGTGGACCTTCTGGCCCGCGCCATCAAGGACGCCAACGTCGCCTTCGTCCCCGGCTCGGCCTTCCACGCCGACCGCTCGGGCAAGAACACGCTGCGGCTCAGCTTCTCCAACAACAACCCGGAGCGCATCCGCGAAGGCATCCGCCGCCTCTGCGGCCTGCTTCAGACCGTCGCGGCGTAACCCCGCCAGTCTTTGCGCAACGGCCTGCCTCCGCACCCGCGGGGCAGGCCGTTCGCGTTTGCGGGCGGCTTTGCGGGGAGGGCGGTCTTTCCAGCTTGCGAAATATTTGGAAAAACTGCGGCAAAAAATCTTTTCGATCATTCGCAAAATGGGTTGACCAAAGACGGACGGATTGTCTAGTTTGCCGGTCCCGGCCTTCGCCTTTGGGGATAACCCTTTGTTTTCCCAGCAGGCCATCGCCGGGGTTTGAGAAGGAACAGGGCCGCCCGAGAAAAGAGGGGCCCCCATTGGAAGGTCGTGAGCTATGCCCGAACAGAAGCTGACCGGCGCGCAGATCGTCATCAAGGCCCTGAAGGATCAGGGCGTAGACATCATCTTCGGTTATCCGGGCGGCGCGGTACTTCCGATCTACGACGCCATCTTCCAGCAGAACGACATCAAGCACATCCTCGTCCGGCATGAGCAGGCCGCCGTGCACGCCGCGGAAGGCTACGCCCGCTCCACCGGTAAGGTGGGCTGCGTGCTGGTGACCTCTGGCCCCGGCGCCACCAACGCCGTGACGGGCCTGCTGGACGCGCTGTGCGACAGCATTCCGCTGGTCTGCCTGTCCGGGCAGGTGCCGACCCACCTGATCGGCAACGACGCCTTCCAGGAGGCCGACACCACCGGCATCACGCGCCCCTGCACCAAGCACAATTACCTGGTGAAGGACGTCAACCAGCTGGCCCGCACCATGCACGAGGCCTTCTACGTGGCGCGCAGCGGCCGTCCCGGCCCGGTGCTGGTCGACATCCCGAAGGACGTGCAGTTCGCCGACGGCACCTACGTCCCGCCGACCGAGGTGAAGCACAAGACCTACCGCCCGCAGGTGAAGCCCGAGATCGCCCGCGTGGAGGAGGCCATCGAGCTGATCGCCACCGCCAAGCGTCCGATCTTCTACACCGGCGGCGGCGTGGTGAACGCCGGCCCGATCGCGGCCAAGCTGCTGACCCAGTTCGTGAAGATGACCGGCTTCCCTATCACCTCGACCCTGATGGGGCTGGGCGCCTTCCCGGCGTCGGACCCGCAGTGGCTGGGCATGTTGGGCATGCACGGCACGTACGAGGCGAACCTCGCCATGTACAACTGCGACGTCATGATCAACATCGGCGCCCGCTTCGACGACCGCGTGACCGGCAAGCTGTCGGAATTCGCGCCGGGCTCGAAGAAGATCCACGTCGACATCGACCCCAGCTCGATCAACAAGAACGTCGCGGTGGACATCCCCATCGTCGGTGACGCCGGCGCCGTTCTGGAAGACATGATCCGCATCTGGAAGGCCCGCCAGAAGCGTGCCGACCAGACCGCCCTGAAGGAGTGGTGGGGTCAGGTCGAGGGCTGGCGCGCCCGCAACTGCCTGAACTACAACCGCACCGAGGCGGTCATCAAGCCGCAGTACGCGCTGGAGCGGCTGCGCGAGGCGCTGCGCGGCAAGAACCACTATGTGACGACCGAGGTCGGCCAGCACCAGATGTGGGCCGCCCAGTTCCTGCCCTTCGACGAGCCGAATCGCTGGATGACCTCCGGCGGCCTGGGCACCATGGGCTACGGCCTGCCGGCGGCGATCGGCGCGCAGCTCGCCCATCCGGACGCCATCGTGGTGGACGTGTCGGGCGAGGCGTCCTTCCTGATGAACATGCAGGAGATCGGCACGGCGGTGCAGTACCGCGCCCCGGTCAAGATCTTCATCCTGAACAACAAGTACATGGGCATGGTGCGCCAGTGGCAGGAGCTGCTGCACGGCTCCCGCTACTCCAACAGCTACTCCGAGGCGTTGCCCGACTTCGTGAAGCTGGCGGAAAGCTGGGGCTGCGTCGGCCTGCGCGCGACCACGGTGGCCGAGGTGGACGAGGTCATCGAAAAGATGCTGGCCGTCACCGACCGCCCCTGCATCATCGACATCGCCGTGGACCCGAAGGAGAACTGCTTCCCGATGATCCCCGGCGGCAAGGCCCACAACGAAATCCTGTTCGGTCCGGAGGACAGCCCGTCCGACGCCACGCCGGAAGACGGCATGGTGCTGGTCTGATCGCGGCGACCAAGACGAACGGTTGAAGGCCCTCTGGCGGAGTACGGATCGTGGAAGAGAAGATCGAGAAGCACACCATCGCCGTGCTGGTGGACAACGAGCCGGGCGTGCTGGCCCGCGTCATCGGCCTGTTCTCGGGCCGCGGCTACAACATCGAAAGCCTGACGGTGGCGGAGGTGAACAACGCCGACCACCTGTCGCGCATCACCCTGGTCACCTCCGGCACCCGCATGGTGGTGGAGCAGATCAAGGCCCAGCTCGACCGGCTCGTGCCGGTGCACAAGGTGCACGACCTGACGGACGAGGGGCCGTCGGTGGAGCGCGAGCTGGCGCTGGTCAAGGTCGCCGGCACCGGCGAACGCCGCATCGAGGCGCTGCGCCTGGCCGACATCTTCAAGGCGAAGGTCGTGGACGCCACCCTGACCTCCTTCGTGTTCGAACTGACCGGCACGACCGCGGAGGTCGACGACTTTGTCGGGCTGATGGCCCAGCTCGGCCTCGTCGAGGCCAGCCGCACCGGCGTCGTCGCCATGTCGAAGGGAGCCACCGGGTTCTGATCTCGGCCCTTAACGACGGGCCATGAGGCTACCCATGACAGGGAGACGACCCAGCCCGCCGTCCTTTTGCAGGTCTGCCGAACAGTCTTGTGCTTGACGCGGCCCTTTCGCCGGTGGAGTAATTCCGCTGCGCAAAACTCGCACCACCAGATCGAAAAATCCAAGGAAGATCACCATGCGCGTCTATTATGATCGTGATGCCGACGTGAACCTGATCAAGGGGAAGAAGGTCGTCATCGTCGGCTACGGCAGCCAGGGCCACGCCCACGCCAACAACCTGCGTGACAGCGGTGTGAAGGACGTGCGCATCGCCCTCCGCCCGGGTTCGGCCACCATCAAGAAGGCTGAGGCCGCCGGCTTCACGGTCATGGCTCCGGGCGAGGCCGCCGCCTGGGCCGACGTGGTGATGATCCTCACCCCGGACGAGCTGCAGGCCGACCTGTACCGCGACGACCTCGCCAAGAACCTGAAGGAAGGCGCCGCCCTGGCCTTCGCGCACGGCCTGAACGTGCACTTCAACCTGATCGAGCCGCGCGCCGACCTCGACGTGTTCATGATCGCGCCGAAGGGCCCCGGCCACACCGTCCGCGGCGAGTACCAGCGCGGCGGCGGCGTGCCCTGCCTCGTGGCCGTGCACCAGAACGCCTCGGGCAACGGGCTGGACATCGCCCTGTCCTACGCCTCGGCCATCGGCGGCGGCCGCGCCGGCATCATCGAGACGACCTTCAAGGAAGAGTGCGAGACCGACCTGTTCGGCGAGCAGGCCGTGCTCTGCGGCGGCCTGACCGAGCTGATCAAGGCCGGCTACGAGACGCTGACCGAGGCCGGCTACGCCCCGGAGATGGCCTATTTCGAGTGCCTGCACGAGGTGAAGCTGATCGTCGACCTCATGTATGAGGGCGGCATGGCCAACATGCGCTACTCGATCTCCAACACCGCCGAATACGGCGACTACAAGACCGGCCCGCGCATCATCACCCCGGAGACCAAGGCCGAGATGAAGCGCGTTCTGGAGGACATCCAGACCGGCCGCTTCGTCCGTGACTGGATGCTGGAGTGCAAGGCCGGCCAGCCGTCCTTCAAGGCGACCCGCCGCCGCAACGCCGAGCATTCGATCGAGCAGGTCGGCGAGAAGCTGCGCGCCATGATGCCCTGGATCGCCGAGCGCCGTCTGGTGGACAAGTCCAAGAACTGATCGGTTCCTGAATCGAGAACGGGAAAGCGCGCCGCGAGGCGCGCTTTTTCGTTTTTGGAGAGTTCTGCATTGGTTTGCCCCCCTCCCGGCCTCCCCCCGCTTCGCAGGCGGAGGAGCCGAATTCCCTCCCCTGCGCAGCGGGGGAGGGTCAGGGTAGGGGCAAGTGCAACCGCCTGAGAAGCCTCACACATCCCCCCGCGACCGGTCCGCCTTGGGCCGCTCGTCGAGCAGCGGGCGGCCGGTGTGCACGAAATGCACCACCTCCGCGATGTTGGTCGCGTGGTCGCCGATGCGCTCCAGGCTCTTGGCGATGAACAGCAGGTGCATGTGGGCGGTGAACATCTCCGGCAGGCGGGCCGCCGACTGGTTGATGCTCTCGCACAGGCTGGTGTAAAGCGCGTCCACCTCGTCGTCGGTGCGCCAGACGCGCAGCGCCAGTTCGACGTCGCCGTCCACATAGGCGTCCACCGCGGTGGTCAGGCGCTGGCGCACCAGGCGGCCCAGGTTGGGCAGGGTGCTCATCGCCGGGGACTCGGGGAACTCCGCCACGGCGACGGCGCGGCGGGCGGTGTTGGCTGCGTGGTCACCCACCCGCTCCAGGTTGCCGGCGATCTTCAGGGCGGCGATCACCTCGCGCAGGTCGTCGGCCACCGGCTGGCGAAGCACCAGCATGCGCATGCAGTTCGCCTCGATCTCGTGCTCGTAGCTGTCGAGGCGCGCGTCGGACTCCACGATGGCGCGGGCCTGCTCCGGGTTGCGCTGGGTCAGGCAGGTCAACGCGCCGTCGAGCTGGGTTTCCGCCGCCCCAGCCATCTGCACGATGCTGGCCTTCAGCCGCTTCATGGCGTCTTCGAACGCGGTGACGATGTGCGGGGCGGGGTTCCTGTCTCTTATACACATCTCCGAGCCCACGAGACTATAAC